>JAUXEW010000035.1 GCA_030620375.1 Desulfobacteraceae bacterium
CGTCACTGTCAGTGTCACCGATACGCTGCCCGACAGCGTTACATTTGTCAGCGCAATCGGCGTCGGCTGGGCCTGCAGCGAGACCAGCGGCACGGTCACCTGCACCCGGCCGGTCCTGGAACCCGGATCCTCTTTGATAACCATCAGCGTGATCGCACCGTCTCAGGGACAACTGCTGTCCAATTCCGCTGTTATTGCGGCGGATACGCCCGATCCCGTTGACACCAATAACAATGCCGACCAGCAGACAACCGTAAATCCAATCGCCGACCTGTCTTTGACCAAAATAGTAGATAATAATACCCCGAATGTTAATACAGCGGTAACCTTTACGATTACGGTGACCAACTCAGGCCCCAGTGACGCCGCCGGCATACGGATAACGGACTTATTGCCGCCCGGTTTGACCTATCAGCAAGATGATTCCGGCGGAGGATATGATATCAACACGGGGGTGTGGAACATCGGAAATATTAACCGCAACGCTTCTGCAACGCTTCATGTCACCGTCCGGGTTAATCAGGCAGGAGACATCCGAAATACAGCCGAAATAACAGCTTCGAATCAACCTGATCCGGATTCCTTTCCAGGCAACCATGAGTCAGCCGAAGATGACCAGGACAGTGTATTGATAACCGGACAACAGGCTGACCTTTCCATCACAAAGACGGGTTTGCCGAATCCCGTCACCGCCGGTGAAAATATCACCTATACGTTAGATATTATCAATAACGGTCCGAGTACGGCGAATCATGTCCTATTTACCGACACGTTGCCGGATGGGGTCACTTTTGTCAGCGCGTCCGGTGCAGGGTGGGTCTGCGGTTATGACAATGGTATCATAACGGGTGTAAGAGATTCTCTTTCCTCGAATCTTGAAACAGAGATCACCATCATTGTCAATACACCCATTACGGACAACACGCTAAACAATTATGCCGAGGTAATCTCAAACACATATGACCCTGACAATGACAACAATAACGATAGTGCGAACACGCAAGTCAAAAAATACGCGGATATCCACATTGAAAAATCTGTAGATCACTTAACTCCCGTTGTTGGTGAAACCATAATCTATACGATAAGCGCCGTCAACCAAGGGCCCCATGATACCAATGATATTCAAATTTTTGATGAGCTTCCCACCGGACTTGTCTATCTGAGTGATGACTCCGGAGAAGCATATGATCTGGTTACAAAAATATGGCGTATTGACAGCTTGGAAAAAGATTCCCAGGCCGTTATTCATATTTCCGCTATGATTTCACAGTCCGGCCAATTCATTAATACGGCCACCAAAATCAGCTCAACTTCTACTGATACAAATGAGGAAAACGATTCCGACAGTGCTATTATCAATGTACCATTTGATAATGATGGTGACGGCCTGCCCGATGAATGGGAAGTCGCAAACGAATTAGACCCATATACGGACGATTCAGAAGCAGATCCGGACAATGATGACCTAACCAATTTTGAGGAGTATGAATATGACACCGACCCCAACAGTGATGACACCGACGGAGACGGCATGCCTGATGGGTGGGAGGTCACATACGATCTGAATCCTTTAACCGATGATGCTGCTGTGGATTCAGACGGTGACGGATATAGCAATTATGAGGAGTATTATTACAACACGAATCCCAGGAATATTTTATCCAAACCACACCCGCCAACGGCAGATGCCGGGCCGGACCAGACAGTCAATGAAGGAGATACGGTCAGGCTGGATGGATCCAACGCTTCCGATCCAAATGGATGGATTAGCACATACCAGTGGCAGCAAATCGACGGTCCTCAAGTTGTTTTATCAGATCCGTCTGCAATGGAGCCGGTATTCACCGCCCCTATATTAGATTCTAATGGAGAATCCATGATCTTTCGGCTGACGGTTACTGATAATGAAGGTATTGATTCCACGGACACGTGTATCGTTAATGTTACTCATGATAATCTACCACCACTTGCTGACGCCGGACCAGTCCAGTTGACAAACCCGGAAGTTTTGGTCTATCTGGATGGGTCAAACTCAATAGACCCGGATGGCATGATTACCGCTTATCACTGGAAACAGGTTAAGGGAACACCGGCTCTTCTTTCCGATGAAACATCCGTCGATCCGACGTTTATGTCCCGGCCTGTGGATACGGGTGGTGAGTCCTTAACATTTGAGTTGACGGTCACTGATAACGATCTTCTTCGGAATTCGGACACTTGTATCATTAATGTGACCCCGTCGAATATTCCCCCTGAAGCTTTGGCAGGACCGGATCAAATTATTTCCGAAGGGAATACGGTGATGCTGAACGGATCAGAATCCGGAGATCCGGATGGAACCGTTAGTGCATACCTATGGAAACAAATATCAGGCCCGGCCGTAACACTCTCCGACCTCACCGCAATAAATCCCACATTTGTCACACCTGCAGTTGATATGACGGGGTGTGAATTATCGTTTCAACTTACGGTTACGGACAACGATGGCCTTACCGATAACGATCACGTGTCAATCGTCGTAAACGATAATGGAATACCACTTTTCCCTCCCGACGTACTTCCATTTGAATCTGCAACAGGAGAGGAATTGGGCATCGATCTATTGAATGAAGGTGGCCTGGTAAGCTTAACCCTGATACATCCTGATACCATACCCGACGCTGAAAACCGACCGAATAACTTGATTTACGGTCTTATCGGCCTGAATTTCAAAGCCGGAAGAGGCTCAACCATTAATGTAACGATCCATCTTCCCAATCCCGCCCCGGAAAATTATAAGTGGTTCAAATATAATAATTCGCAAGGGTGGCTTGATTTCAGCTCTAATGCAATATTTAACGAAACAAGAAATCAGGTTACGCTAACCTTAACGGATGGCGGGATGGGTGATGATGACGGAGAGGTCAACGGCATGATCGTCGATCCTTCCGGTATCGGCAGCTTAAGTTCGGGTGGTAGTAGTGGTGGTGGTGGTGGTGGATGTTTTGTTGACACCCTGTCGCCCGTTTCAAGGTGAATCGCCGGGGAAAAATGATATTGAAAAAATACGAATAACCCATTATGTATTACCATACTAATGAGCGCATTTTTATATAGACGCTTTTAATATTCTCTATTGAATAAGATGGTCTCGTAAAAAGTCGTCACCCCGGCGAAAGCCGGGGTCCAGGTCAGTCATAACTTTTTGAAAACACTGGATAGCGCAAAAAGCTTCACTACGTGCCTGGCTTTCGCCGGAATGACGGAAAAGAGAACTTTTCGACTTTTTACGAGACTGTCCATAATGCTTGAACGGAAATCCTGTAATTTCCCTCTCTCTTGATGGGGAGGTCAATTATTAATCCCCTCCCCCTTGATGGGGGAGGGACAGGGTGGGGAGAAGAAACTTTTTGTTCCAGGCTAAATAAGGAGTCATTACATGGGTAGAGTCGATGGAAAAGTTGCACTGGTAACCGGTGCTGCTCAGGGATTGGGTGAGGCGGCGGCACGGATGTTGGTCAGCGAAGGTGCCAGGGTCGCCATAACGGATATTAATGATGAAGGTGCGGAAAAAGTGGCACATTCGCTTGGCAATAACGCCATTTCTCTGAAGCATGATGTAACCGATGAAGACCAATGGAAAACATCCCTTAAAAAAACGGTTCAGCATTTCGGCGGTCTTCATGTGCTGGTGAACAACGCAGGAATTTCATCCGGTGAAAGCATAGAAGACATCAGTTATGAAAATTGGAAAAAGATTCATCTCATTGACCTTGACAGCGTCTTCCTGGGATGTAAATATTCAATCCCCTTTATTAAAGACTCGGGCGGCGGGTCCATAATCAACATGTCCTCCATTTCCGGAATTATTGCCGGTCATAACACCGTGGCCTATAATTCGGCAAAAGCGGCCGTCCGGCATTTGACAAAATCCGTCGCGCTTCATTGTGCGCGTCAAAAAAATAATATCAGGTGCAACTCGATTCACCCCGTGTTTATCGCAACACCGATATTGGATAGACTTGTCGAAATATTCGGCAAGGAAGAGGCTTACGCCAAGTTGTCCCGTCAAATTCCCCTGGGGCATATCGGCGAACCGGATGACGTATCATTTGCCGTTATCTACCTGGCTTCTGATGAGTCAAAAATGATGACCGGCGCTGAAATCATCATCGATGGTGGTATCAGTGCGATGTAACATAGCTGTCTTCCAACCGATACCAAAAAGGAGGATTAACGATGGATCAAAATGATGTCAAAATCGTAAGAACCACTTCGGCATTCGATTGCGGCGGGCGATGTCCCCTGCGATTGCATGTTAAAAGCGGCAAAATAGTTCGCGTTGAAGGTGATGATACCGTTGAATCGGAACAGCTAAGGGCATGTTTAAGATGCCGGGCACTCCGCAAGGAGGTCCATCATCCTGATCGACTCAAGTATCCTTTAAAACGAGTCGGACCAAAGGGAAAGGGTGAATTTGAAAGGATTTCATGGGACGAAGCCTATGAAACCATCATTGAGAAACTAACGTACGTTAGGGAAACCTATGGGAATTCAAATATATTTTTTTCATCCGGCGGGGGATATTTAGCTGCATTGCACGGAGGGGGCGTTGCAACGGCTAAACTGCTCTCCTTGCTCGGCGGATATACTACTAATTACGGGAATGTGTCTTCAGAGGGTGCGGTATACGCGGTAATGAGCCAGTACGGATCGGTCATGGTCGGCAACAGCCGGGACGATCTGCTCAATTCCCGATTAATCATTATGTGGGGATGGGATCCGGTTAGAATGATTTCCGGAACCAACACCACTAATTATCTTCTCCGGGCAAAGGAATCCGGCATAAAGATTATTTGTGTCGATCCCCGATATCATGACTCGGCGGCAACTCTGGCCGATCAATGGATTCCCATCAAGCCGGGGACGGATACGGCCATGATGGTAAGCATGGCGTACGTCATTATTAAAGAAAATTGTCATGACCAGGCATTTTTAGATAAATACACCATCGGTTTTGACAAATTCAAAGACTATGTCCTGGGAATTGAAGACGGTATTGAAAAAACCCCGGCATGGGCGGAAGCAATTACCAGTGTTCCGGCGACGAGCATCAAACGACTGGCTGAAGAATACGCCTCCACGAAACCGGCGGCGCTTATGGATTGTCAAGGCCCTGCGAGAAGTGCCATGGGTGAACAGTATAATCGGTGCGCCATGACCTTATGCGCCATGACCGGAAATGTCGGTCGGAAAGGCGGTAGCGCCGGTGGCGGACTTATGGGAATACCGGTAGGGCACATGTTTCGATCATCCAGTTTCCCCGGAATGAAAAACCCGGTTGAGACCGGGGGGCCTTCCATCCGGGGCACACTGGACCTGAACCTTCGCCTGGTTCGAAGGATTCATACCAATAAAATGTTTGACGCTATGTTAAAAGGAAAGGCCGGTGGATATCCGACCGACATTAAACTGGCCTGGTTTATTAACAATAACTTTTTAAACCAGCTGGGCAATACGAATAAAGCGGCTAGAGCCCTATCCCAATTAGACTTCCTCATTGTTAATGATCTGTTTATGACCCCGACGGGCCGGTATGCCGACATTTTGCTCCCGGTGACCCATGTGGCTGAAAGAAATGATCTCACTCGCCCCTGGCCCTCCGGGCCTTATTATACTCACGTTAATAAGGCTGTTGAACCACTGGGGGAGTGTAAATCAGACTTTCAGATTGCTTGTGAGCTTGCCGAAAGGCTAAATTTTGATGACTTTAATCCGCTTTCAGAAGACGAATGGCTCCGGACCTTTGTGGAAAAGAATCCTGAAACCGGCTCTCAAATTAAAGATTACGACAAATTCAGGGAAGAGGGGATTCATCGGGTAAAGTTAAAGGAACCGATTATCGCCTTTAAGGAGCAGATTGAAGATTTGGAAAATAATCCTTTTTCAACGCCGTCAGGCAAAATTGAAATTTTTTCCCAGCGTGTGGCGGATCTTAATAACCCTCTCTGCCCCCCGATTCCGAAATATGTCGGTTCCTGGGAAGACATTAATGACCCGCTAACGGAAAAATACCCCTTGCAGATGTTAACGCCCCACCCCAAAAACAGGGTACATTCCCACCTGGGTAACATCGATTGGCTAAAAGAAATCGAGCCCCATCGGGCCTGGATCAATCCGGTTGACGCAGAACCACGGGGGATAGAGGACGGGGATGAAATCCTTGTGCACAATGATCGGGGAAAAATATCGATAACGGCCTGGGTTACCGAACGAATCATTCCGGGTGTCGTCAGTATTTTTGAAGGCACCTGGTATGACCCGGATGAACATGGTATTTGCCGGGGCGGTTGCGCTAATGTTCTGACCAATGATAAATATTCGGAAGGTGGTGCTTCGACACTAAACACCTTATTGGTAGAAGTCAGCAAAGCATCATAAGAGCCATTCACTGCTCCGGTTTATCCGGGCTAAACATAGGGAGGATCGGTCTCATGCAAATCGGTTTATATTTTGATCAAACACGTTGTACGGGATGTGGTGCTTGCCAGGTGGCTTGCAAAGACTGGCATGACATACCTGCCGGATCTGAAAACTGGATGCGTGTTTTGTATACTGAGAAAGGAAAGTTCCCCGAGGTTTTTGTGAACTATCTGATATCTCCATGCTGGCATTGTCAGGACCCGGTCTGTGTGCCGGCGTGCCCGGTAAATGCGATATCCAAGCGCGATGAAGACGGTATTGTGGTAGTGGATAGCGCTGCATGCCTGGGAAACGAAGAATGTGATGTGAAGTGTCTTAAAGCCTGTCCGTATGACGCGCCGCAATTTGATGAAACGCCGGGAGCCAAAATGCGTAAATGCAATTTTTGTCTGGACAGATGGCAAGAAAACAAGCTTCCCGTCTGTGTTGAATCTTGCCCGACACGCGCCATAGATGCAGGGCATTTGGACGAATTAAAGGCAAAATACGGTGATATTCAAGAAACTGAAGACTTCACCTATTCCGACAGAGTCAAACCGGCAGTAATTTTTAAGCCCAAATTTGACAGTCTCGTAAAAAATAAAAATCTGTTGGCAACGTAAAAAGCTTCAAGTTCAAAGCGCGCAAATCCTTAAGGAATGAAGCGTACCGACAGTACGTTGCAATGACCTGTCTGCTGCAACGCACAGGCCAAGCGAAGGATGCAGCGCAACGCAGGCACTTTAGTGAAGCTTTTCAGCGCTAGTTGGACTTTTTACGAGACCGTCAAATTTCATTTAAAAGGCAGGCTTAGTGATGGATGACAAATCAATTTTAAAAATATTGTCCGGGGAAAGCAAAGACCTTAAAAACCTTCGGAAAAATATTGATATCGTTAAAGAATTTTTAGTACTTGTCAATAGAATTGATTCGCTTCCGGAGACGAACAGAAAGCTTTATGACGAAAGCCTAAGTCATTTTCAGGTTGTCGCAAAGGGAATCCCGCTGCAACAGCTTGAAAGATATTGCATCGCCTTTTTTGGCGCACCGGTAAAGCGGGCCGGGGAGTCTGCCCCCTTCAGGTTGAAATTCAATCCATCGGTGAAGTATATGGGTGAAGTTCGAATCGATCAGACATTTTTCATCCGAAAAACAAAAACCGGTGATTTTTACGGCGCCATATGGCCATGGATTAGGAAATCGGAATATCAAACCCTGCACCTCGGTTATTACTCCAAGACCTTGTCTGACCAGGATTATAACAAGATCGAGGAGCTGGTCAGAAAAAGCACCCATACTAGAATTATTGAGGAAATGGAAGCCGGTATCGGGGGACAGATTCACGGTATCAGCCTTACCGCATTCCTTCAAATGTCAGAGATGGAAAAGACGACTTGCACCTTGAAAGTAAAAAGTGGAGATAATACCGGTTACTTATATTTGAATAATGGCAACCTGGTCGATGGTAAAACGGGTGAACTGCAAGGCAGGGACGCTGCATATCGAATCATAAACTGGGACAATGTCAACATTGAAATTGACAAGGAGAGTAAACAACAGAAAAAGGTAATCAACGAACCGTTAATGCATATCTTAATGGAAAGCCTTAAGATTAAAGATGAGGCGGAATCTGAAGAGATTAAAGCAACGCCGGCGGAACAAATCCCGGCAAAGGAGATTGCAGACGAAGATGTGGAACCGGCTGAAAAAGAAGCCTTAGCCGAAGCGGCGGCTGAAACCCCATCCGAAGAAACGGTAGAAAAAGAAAAAGCGCCTGAGGAGCTCGGCACCCTGAAAAGATGGATCCGGGATCCCGCCAAAAAGCGCCTTTTGAGGTTGTCTTTATTAGGGGGCGCCCTGGTCTTAATAATCTCTTTTGGGTCGTGGTTCTCTGTAAGATGGATAGAATCAAGCCGGATGAAAAAAGGATATCAAGCCATTCTGGAAAAGGTTGAAAAACAGCCGGAACTTGCAGAAAAGGAGAATATGTTAACCGATTTTATTAATGCTCACGATCCCGGCGCCCTCACCGGTAAGGTGCATCAAAAACTTAATGAAATCAGAGTCTTAATGGATAAAAATCTTTATAATGAAACCATCGACAAGGTAAAGGCATTACCGTTAACCTTTGATTATGATAAAAAAGCAAAAACGCTTTATGATTACTATTTAGTTCAATTTCCCAAAGGAAAATACGCCGCTAAAATGAAGCGTCATATTTCGGAAATTCCGAAACTGGTGGATGACACCCAGTACAACCATCTGGCAACGACCGAATGGGAAAATGAGGAAGAAAAAATTGAAGCTTACAAACAGTACCTGCATAATCACCCCAAAGGTAAACATCGTGATGAAGTTGAGGGATTTCTCATTGAAATTATCGAGGATAGGTATAATGGCATCAAACAAGGCATAAACAGTTGTGAACAGAAAAAAGAATGGGCCCCATGTATTGGGCAATGCAATACGTTTTTGGCGAGTTTTGATAATACCTATCGTACCGCTGAAATAAGAGAAATAAGGAATTCCATGCAGGATAAACAAGATCTTGCGGAACTACATCAAAAAGCGGAGACGAAAGGGGGCGATTATGCCGCCATCATAAAGATCTACGCCGGGTATGTGGACCGTAACCCGGATTCATCGATCAAACCGGTTGTTCGGGAAGAAATCAGCCGTCTGGAAAAACAGATCAAAGATAAACGGAATTGGGAAACCACACTTGCCTATAGCCGGGACCCGGCGATTGATATTGCAAAAAAAATCGAAAGACTCGGTCAGTATGCTGATCAAAACCGGTCGGGACCTTATTTGAATGAAGCAAGATCACTGTTAGACCATCTTCAAGAATTAAAGCAGGATGCAGACCGGAAGCAACAGTTAGAGACGGAACAAGAAAGAAAAGAAGCATTGTTGCGCAGGGAAACGGTGCAGAAAAAACAGCAGCAAGCTCGCCTGAACAGGGAATTTTCAAGAATCCGGGGGAAAATAAAACTATCCGGGGGAAAATATGTGGATAACGGCAACGGAACGCTTACCGACAAAAGAACCGGTATGATGTGGTGTATATTGGATTCGACTATTGTATCCGGCAAATGTCTGAATTATCAATCCGCCCTTCAATATGTCAACGGCCTAACCACCGGTGGATTTACAGACTGGCGGTTACCCACATTCAGCGAATTGGCGGGAATATATAAACAGGACCCTTATTTCCCCTCAGGCAGTACAAAATGGTTTTGGACTTCGGAAACGTTTATAAAAGGATATCATGAAATGGTCGGCATTGTCACCTCAAGGCAGGAAGATGTTTTTGAGAGAGAATATGTTACCACAAAAGAATGCGGCACAGTTCATGCGGTGAGGCCCTAATCAATAAAGGGAAGGCAAATATGGCAAGACTTTACCTTGTTCGGCATGGAAAGGCGGCTTACGGATGGGGAGAAGAAAAAGATCCCGGGCTGAGTGAACTGGGTCGAATACAGGCAGCGTCAACCGCCCAGGTGTTGGAACCGCTGGGCCCTTTGCCCTTAGTGACCAGCCCCCTGGCCCGCACCCGGGAGACAGCGGCACCGCTGGCAAAAATCTGGGACGGCACACCCCTTATAGAGCCACGGATTGCGGAAATCCCTTCACCTTCTGACGTCATTACGGATCGAATCGAATGGCTGAGAGCCGTAATGACGGATAGATGGCCGAATTTAGATAAAGGCCTTCAGGCTTGGCGCCAAGGGGTTGTTGGCACGTTAAATTCCTTAAGTGAAGATACCGTAGTGGTCAGCCATTTTATCGCCATTAACGTAGCCGTGGGGGAAGCAATCGGTGACGATCGGGTGGTAGTATTTAAACCGGACAACACATCCGTGACGATACTGGAAACAAAGCATAAAGAGCTCGCCCTCATTAAACTGGGCGTTGAGGACGAGACGATTGTCCTGTAACACCTCAACTGAGCGAAAGTTGAAGCGGCCTATTCTTTGATTCGCAATTTCTGACCCGGATAAATCACCGCCCCCTGTTTTAAGTTATTCAGCCTAATCAGTTCGGATTCCTTTGTACCATACCGAAGGGCGATCCTATACAAATTCTCACCTTTTCGTACAATATGATACTCAATTTCCGCCGATTTTTCCGGTTCCTTAACCTTCGGTTTTTCGGAAGGCGGCATCACTTTGGTCCGGGCAGCACTTTTTTTAAGATCCTCGATATTTTTTTCCAATCTACTGGTTTTCAAGGCCAGGAGAGATTCTAATTTATCTATTCGATCAATGATTTGCTTGCCGGCGGCAGAATCCGATTCATTCTGTGCTAGTTTCTGATAGACCTTCTCGAGACTGCTGACCTGACCCTCCAGATTTTCGAGTCTCGTATTCAGCGATAAAATTCTGCCGTTTTCCGATATCCGCTTTGGTTTCGGAACTAATAGAAAAAGAAGGATCAAGATGACCAGCACCACTCCCAGCCATCCGATGGATAAGCGGGGAAGTTTAAAAAATCTTGAAAGAAAACCACCGTTCCGCCCTTTTCCAAAAGATGAGTATTCCATTTCATCACCAGAATTCGGATCATCACCAAACTTCGGTAATGGTTCCTCGTATTCCCCTTCTGCTAATTCTTCTTCAATGTCATCATTATCATGGGTTCCTTTCTCATCCATAAATAAACCTCCACGTTTATTTTTACCCGATCGTTCTCATCTCATCCGAAAAGCCTTAACGGCGCATGGCACGATTTTTCTACCCTGCTTGCATGCAGCTGCATACCGGCATGTACAACAAGCACGAAGCCCACTGTTAATGGAGCAACATCCCGGTGAACCGATCAAACGCATTCCAAAATTCGGATTGAACGGTATCGGATTCTTTTAGAATTTCATGCCGGGCTCCTTTAATCAATATAAATTTGCAGTTGGGCATTTTCAGGCAGATATTCTGTTGCGCCTTGATGGACACAATTTGATCCGATCCGGCACTAACAATGAGCAATGGGGTTTCAATCGATTCCGCATATCCGGGTGAATGTATGATTTTGATGGAATCAAAGGCAGCGGAAAGCCACCCGTACGTCACACCGCCCAATGCCAAGTCGGAATTTTCAATTACCGCATTGATATGATCCATGTATCGTAAAGGGTCGGACGTGAGCCTGTTTCCGTTAAACTTTTGATTCCCAGGAATATAATCACCACTGCCGATAGCATATGAGTGAGCCTTTCCGGCATTCAGCATAATCCGGGTCAATAGACGAACAGACCAACCGGGCAAGGGATGTGTATTGGTATCGATCATGGGTGCCGTCAATACGGCCCCTTCAATCATCCCCGGATAATCATGAATAAAGCGGGTCGCAATATGTCCACCCATGGAATGTGCGATCATCATAAGCGGTTTTACGGCACGGGGTTTAACGATTTCTACGAGCATCGCTTTTAGATCCGAAATATAGTCTTGAAAATCGTTGACATGCCCTTTGTGCCGGTCCGGCAATAGTCGAGTGGAAAGCCCCTGGCCCCGCCAATCAAAGCTGTATACATCAAACCCGCTTTGATTCAGCTTTTGTATGGGTTCGGCGTATTTTTCCAAAAACTCGGACCTTCCGTTTAAAAGGACAATCGAACCTTTAGGTTCCTCATTACACGTCCATATCCCATATCGAATGAAAACGCCGTCCTGAATGGAAAAAAAATTAATATCGGTGGATGCTCGCTTTGTATAGCCCATTTTGTAGAATCCGAAATCTTTATCGAAGGTGCCATCAGATGTTGACTGTTTACGAAGCCATCAATGTTTTATTTCCCTGAAAAGCAGATAGATGATGGGTTGACCTTCAATCTGTTTTTTACTATGCATGGTCGTGAAAAGCAACCGTTACAGATCCGGTATTTGATCCCACCTAAACCGGCCAACGGGCTAACCGGCACACTTTTTTTAAAGGAGGGAAACCATGTTTACGAACACGCAACTTGAACGGTATGCGGATGTTCTGTTGTGGGGGCTTAAAACCGCCCGGTCGGATAAATACAAGAAAAATGACATCATCCTCATCCGGTATCATATGCCGGCCATAAAGCTCGCGGAAATCCTTTATGCCAGGTTGTTGGATATGGGGATGAATCCCGTCCAGCGAGTGGACCTCACCGCGGCTATGGAGCTTTCTTTTTATGGTCGCTCAAACCCCAGACAGATCATATTTCAAGCTCCGGGAGATCAAGTGCTCTATGAAAACCTTCATGGAAGCATCTTCGTCCACGCCCCGGAATCGATTACCCATTTAAGCGACGTTGACCCCAAAAAAATCGGAAAGGCAGCCGTCGCCAGGAAATATCTTCGGGATATTTTCACCCGTCGTGAGGAGCAAGGCCTGTTTGGCTGGACGCTTTGCGCCTATCCTACTGCGGAACAAGCCAAACATGCCGACTTATCATTAAAAGAATACGCGAATCAGATTGCTCGGGCTTGTTTCTTAAACAGGCCATCACCTGTTGAAGAATGGCAAACCATTTATAAGCACGCGGTTACCATTAAAAAATGGCTAAACCGGATGGCGGTAAAATATTATCATGTGGAATCGGACCATATCGACCTTATGGTTACCCCGGGAGAACGGAGAAAATGGATCGGCGTTTCAGGACATAACATTCCCAGTTTCGAACTGTTTATTTCTCCTGACTGGCGGGGAACCAACGGCATTTATTATGCCGATCAACCTTCCTATCGAAGCGGCAACTATGTCAATAATGTCCGACTGGAATTTAAAAACGGCGCTGCAGTTCAAATCGAAGCTCAAGCCGGTGAGGATTTCGTCGTCAAACAACTCTCTATGGATAAAGGCGCAAACAAACTGGGTGAATTTTCACTAACGGACAAACGATTTTCCCGGATTAATAAATTTATGGCGAATACGCTTTTTGATGAAAATTATGGCGGGAAATTCGGCAACTGCCACGTGGCCCTGGGATCTTCCTATTCGGATACTTATAATGGAAATCCAAAGGAATTAACCAAAGAACTGAAAAAAGAACTTGGGTTTAATGATTCAGCATTGCATTGGGATTTGGTAAATACCGAAAAGAAACGGGTGACCGCCCATATAACAAGCGGCAACCGCATTACCATCTATGAAAACGGGAAATTTAATTATTGATGGCGTCGTAAAAAGTCCAAGTTCTGCGTTGCGGTTCAACAGACGAAGATATCGGTTGCAAGGGGTGTATCTGAAGTGACGTTTAAAGAAATTTTAAGGCATTCTCCTGCATGATTTGAAAATCCTGCTCCGTTAAACCGGCGCCGCAAACAACCTGTTTAGCCATTTTAGCGTCAATCAAATCCTCCGGACCGTGCGCATCCGTATTGACAACCAGTTTTGCCCCGACTTCTCGTGCAAGCTTTGCGACATGTCCGTTGGTTAAAGAATGCCCTTTCCGAGCTGTGATCTCCAACAAAATGCCCTTTTCTCTGGCTTTCGTCACCGCTGCCCTGGTAATGAGTCCGGGGTGAGCCAACACATCAATGCACGCCTCCAGTGCGGCGTCGTTGGTACCGGGAGCAACCGGCTCGACAATGGTCTCGCCATGGACGACAATAATTCTGGCTCCCAGCGCACGCGCCTTCTCGGCGGCATCACCGATTAAGCCAGGGGGTACGTGAGTTATTTCAATCCCCGGAACTACCCGGATTTGCAGCACGCGGTTCAACTCTTTCGAAATTGCAACAATTCTGGGGACGATCCAGTCAATGTTCGAGGAATCCCCATGGTCGGTTATGGCGATTCCTTTTAATCCTAAAACTTCCGCCCGGCGAACGAGTTCAGCCGGTATAAGTGAACCGTCAGAAAATACCGTATGCGTATGAAGATCAATCATCAATTATTGCCTTGAAGCCATCTCAAATCTCAATTCTGTGGTTTACCTACGTTTTCCCAAAATCATCCGGTGAAAGATTTTCTAAATATTCGGCCCATTTCTTACCTTCTTCACTGGTGTCCAGAGCTTCGCCGCTCTTTTCCCTTATTTTCGATCCTTCAATAACCTTGTCATCTACAAATATAGGGGCATCAAATCGAAGGGCAATGGCAATAGCGTCGCTCGGACGGGCATCCATGCTGAAGGTTTCGTCTTTGGAAATAAAATGGATCAAGGCGTAATAGGTATTGTCCTTTAAATCGCATATCTCTACCCTTGACACCGAAATTTTCTGTAAATCTAAAAAATTTTTAAAAAGATCATGGGTCATGGGACGATCGAACTTGATATTTTTAAGCGCCGACGCAATGGAAGTGGCTTCCAGCAACCCGATCCATATGGGGATCGTCTGCTCACTTTCTTCTGACTTTAATAAAATAATAGGGGTATTGGATGCCGGATCCACTGCCAAACCCGCCAGTACCATCTTACGCAGCATAATATTTTTTTCCTTTCAAACCAAAGGGTTCCGCCTCAACCAGTTTGCCCCATAATGAATGGGCAAGTGCCTTCTCGATTTCTACATGGACTAACTTTCCGGGCAGCAATTCATCACCGGGCCCCTCGTGGTCATTCCTAATAAAATTTACAACCTTATTGGTCGATGTCCTACCCGACCATTGAATGGCCTGACCATTCGGGTTTACATCATTTAAACGCTGTTTTTTACTCTTTCCTTCTACCAGGATCTGTGCCGTTGATCCAACCAATTCACTATTTTTTTGGGTGGTTATACTTTCTTGAAGACTCAAAACGCTCTGGAGCCTCGCTTTTTGTTCTGCCGGATGAACCTTATTCGGAAAAGCGGCCGCCGGAGCATTGGGTCGATCAGAATAGTTGAATGTGAACAGACTATTATATCCTGCCAATTTTATCAAATCCAAGGTATCAAGAAAATCATCCTCTGTTTCTCCCGGAAACCCCACGATAATATCAGAACTGATTGCAATGCCGGGACAAGCCTGTCTCAGCCGATCGACTTTTGTTAAATATTCCTCCCGGGTGTATTTCCGGTTCATTCGTTTAAGAACAGCGTTTGACCCGGATTGAATCGGCAAATGGACATGGTCACACAATTTTTCAACCGAATGAAACGCCCCGATAAGGTCATCGGAAAGATCTTTTGGATGGGACGTCGTAAATCGAATTCTTAGAATCCCTTCAATTTCATTAACCTGTCTTAATAATTCGGCAAAGGTACAAAGCCCCTCTTTTTTCCCGTAGCTGTTGACATTCTGCCCCAATAACGTCACTTCACGGACGCCTGATTTCGCCAATTCCCGGATCTCCTTAATGATCTTACCGGAAGCCCTGCTTTTTTCTCTACCCCTGACATAAGGGACCACGCAGTAAGTGCAATAATTATCGCAGCCCTGCATGATGGTTACAAACTTGGCGGCTTCACGATGGTTATGAAGCGCGATTCCATTTTCAAATTCGTTCACGCTGGTTGTCGTTTCAACATCAATGACCCGGCACTTTTCAACCTCGATCTGCTGAACCATCTCCGGTAGCCGGCATATGGCGTCCGTTCCAAACACCAGGTCTACGTACGGCATGCGTTTCAGGATTCTCTCCCCCTCCTGCTGTGCCACACACCCGCCGATACTGACAATCAATCCGGCCTTTCTCTTCTTTAATCCGGCCAAGCGCCCCAGGAAGCTGAACGCTTTCTGCTGGGCTTTTTCACGGATGGCGCAAGTGTTTGCAATAATAAGATCGGCCGTGTCCAATGAAAGGGTTCTTTCGTATCCGATGGTGCTTAAAATTTTCTCAATCTGCTCGGTGTCAACCACATTCATCTGACACCCCATGGTATTGATGTATACGGTTTTACTTATCTTCATCTTCATTCCACAGCCTCGAGCCATTTGCCCATTTCCTCCATCAAAATACTTTCCCGAAGCCCCTGCAACACCCCATTGAATTCCTTTTCACATCCCGGGGCAATCGAAAACATCACTACTCCCAAACCCCGATCCACAGTGGACACGACGGCCAGCCCTTCATACGCTTCAAAAATAAACTTAACGAAACTGATCTCCCGCCGGTCCACCCGGTAATATTTTCGTATGGTTTCCAAGAATCCGTATCACTCCA
>JAUXEW010000204.1 GCA_030620375.1 Desulfobacteraceae bacterium
CTGTTTCTTTAAATCCTGCAGTAAAGATATGAATATTTTTGTTTCCGGTACTCGCACATTCTCTCAAAACATCAGGAACTGCCGGAGCCGGAACAGAGACAATAACCAAATCGACAGATTCCGGTAGTGCCGACAGATTCGGATATGCTTTGGATCCATTAATTTCAGTTACATTTGGGTTGATAGGATACAAGCGGCCTTTGTAGCCATAATCTTGAATGGAACCAAACATACCTTTCCAATCGAATACCTCAGTAATTCTTTTAGCGCCGACCACTGCAATGGATTTGGGATTAAATATCCTGTCTAGTTCGGCATTCTTCATTGAAATACAGTTCCTTTTTAATTTTAGAGTGTTTTAGGTGCTTTTTCCGGGCCTTCTCTATGATTTTATCCCATCGAATGATTGAAGTTTTCAATAATGCTGGACAATTATTTTGAAAAAATACCACATAGCCGGGGAGGATAACAAGTAACATTTCACCAGCTTGACAAAACATGTCGTATACAACATATTGGTGCGCCACGAGGGTTCAAGTTATGAGCGGGTGAAAGTCCCCAGTGTTGTTTCTCACCCTGACCCGGTATCTTGATTAACCTCCTGACACGGCCCAACATGCTGCGTTTTGTGGGGGCTGTCAGATATTTCTTTCAAAAAGCGACATGCAGGTTAAAATATAAACTTTACAATTTGGTTTAGATGTGTATTCGATATGCCATAAAAATTAAGAATGTCCCCACGGCCCGCGAGGAATTAGAAAAGAAAAATCGTGAAGAAACTTAAGGCCCAATTAACAGAAGCTTATAAGCTGACCGGAATCAACCGAAATCAGCTAAGCAACTCACAACAAAGATTTGTCGACAAAATCCTTACTCTGCTGATCAGAAAGTGTAATCAGGACAACAAGCCCATTAACAGTATCCCCG
Source organism: Desulfobacteraceae bacterium (assembly GCA_030620375.1). Lineage (GTDB taxonomy): Bacteria > Desulfobacterota > Desulfobacteria > Desulfobacterales > UBA5616 > JAUXEW01. The sequence continues at coordinate 928 of JAUXEW010000204.1, forward strand.
GTGCGCTTGAAGAACTTGCGGATGTCATTAAAGATGACCCTTTATTTAAACCCGGATAACCCGGAAGGTACAGGGCAGGGAAAAGATTATGACACATCGACAAAACGTTGCCGATATACACAGGCGCTAAGGACCTAATGCTTGGAGACCTTTGCAAAACGCCCCTTTTTGCTCAATCCCGGCGTCAGGCTCAAATTTTGCACGCAGTGAAGCTTTTCAGCGCTAAATTTTCGCCTTCCTTGGCCTTGAACAAAAATGAACATTTTTCAAAGGTCTCGCTTGGGGATCGGCTGCACCCATTTATTCCGGTAACCATCATAAAACCATTTTTCATGAAACCCACGGCGCATGCTGAATTTCGGGTTTTCCGACCAGTTGAGCAATTCCTGGTAAGCATCATGGATTTTTATAAATTTTGCGGCATCGCCCCCTTGATCCGGATGGTGCTGCTTGGCCATTTTTCGAAAGGCCGATTTAATGGCCCCAAAGACCTCGGGAGATTGAAGGGCGGATTTATTCAATTTAAGACAGGTTAGAGATTTTCCGATAAAGGTGGGAATCAAGTCTTCCCTCGGATTGATCCACCCTCGGTCCACCTGCTTTTTTTTTGCGAAATTCAATACATGGCGGCTGGCGAGGTACCGTTTTTCAGTTCGACGCTTTTCCGTCCACCAGGCATTCCCCAATTGGTTCGACATCCGAATAAAATCATCAGCCGGCGTATTTCCCGGCGTACGGGAAAAGATAAAGCTAAATATTTCTTCAGAATCAAAGGCAAGCACGTCTAAGATAATTTCCGCTTCGGTAAAATAAAATATTGCATAACGGGTATTTAATGCCTTGAGCAAGCCGGATCTGATGTCCAGCTGGTATCTTAATCGCTGTTTACAGGATAAAGAACAATATCGACGATTTCCGATATTATCTGTCTCGCCGCAAGACAAGCATCTATGTTTTTTTTCGTCTCTCATGTGAAACCAATAAGAATGGATGATAACAGCGCCTTAGCTTTGACAAATACACTTTAATGATATATACAATTTTTTGATAATAAAATGCAAGGTTAAGACTAAGAACTAAGAAGAATTTTAAATTATAAAGAAAATTTGGAGATAAGTTTATGACTGATAAATTATCCTATGAGGAGATGGAAAAAAAAGTCGTAGATTTAGAAAATGATTACAAAGAGATTGAACAACGCTTTGACGACGAGTTAAGAAACCGTGTCGAAGAAAAAACGTTGGAATTGGAAAAAATCATCGATGAATTGCAGAAAAAAAACCTGATATCGGAAGGATCCAACGTGGCATTACGGGTATTGTTGAAAAAAAGGGGGGAAGACAGATTCGAGATACAAGAAAAAATGTTATACAATATCAAAGAACTGGTAAAACCATATATCGTAAAAATGAAAAACACGGCGTTAAGCTCTCTTCAAATGGCTTTATTGAGTGTAGTGGAATCGAATATTGATGATATTATCTCACCGTTTGTAAGGGATATGTCCTTAAAGTTCTTAAAACTCACCCCCATGGAAATCCAGGTCGCCAATCTCATCAAACAGGGCAAAACAACAAAACAGATTGCCGAATTAATGAATTTGTCGAGCAGGACCATTGAAACGCACCGAAAAAAAATCCGAACCAAAATTGGAATCGGGAATAAAAAGGCAAATCTGAGATCTCATCTGCTATCCTTTCAGTAATAACGCATAGGAGGATATAATGAAACGTGCTCTGATAACCGGTATTACCGGTCAGGATGGCGCATACCTTGCGGAATTTCTGCTGGAGAAAGAATATGAAGTCCATGGCATAAAACGCCGTGCATCGTCTTTCAACACCGCCAGGGTGGACCAGCTTTACCAAGACCCCCACGAGAAAGATGTTCGATTTTTTATGCACTATGGTGACCTAACCGATGCAACGAATCTGATCCGAATTATCCAGGAGGTGCGGCCGGATGAAATTTACAATCTCGCCGCCCAAAGCCATGTAAAAGTCTCATTTGAAACGCCTGAATATACAGCAAATTCGGACGCATTAGGTGTGTTGCGAATTTTAGAAGCAATCCGGATTTTGGGGATGGAACAAAAGATCAAATTTTATCAGGCTTCAACCAGTGAAATGTACGGTAATTCTCCGGAAATTCCTCAAAAAGAAACCACTCCCTTTTATCCCCGCAGCCCTTATGCCGCTGCAAAAGTATACGCCTATTGGATAACGATCAATTATCGCGAGGCTTATAAGATATTTGCCTGTAATGGCATCATGTTTAACCATGAATCACCGATGCGGGGTGAAACCTTTGTTACACGTAAAATTACCCGGGCTGTGGCAAGAATAAAGCTCGGTCTGCAAAAGCGGCTTTATGTGGGAAATCTGGATTCAAAGCGGGACTGGGGATATGCTAAGGATTATGTGCGTGCCATGTGGATGATGCTTCAACAACCGACTCCGGAAGATTTCATTATCGCCACCGGCGAAAATCATACGGTACGAGAGTTTATTGAAAAAGCTTTTATCAACGCCGGAATAAAAATAAACTGGAACGGAAAAGCCATTGATGAAACCGGGATTGTTACATCTGTATCCGATCCTAAAATTTCCTCCGTTCATGTCGGAGATACCGTAATATGTGTTGATCCCCGTTACTTCAGACCGACGGAAGTAGACAATTTGCTCGGAGATCCCACAAAGGCACGGGAACAACTCGGCTGGGAACCAACCATTTCCTTTGACGAACTTATAAATCTCATGGTTAGGGAAGACCTGTTGGAAGCGGAAAGAGATCAGCTTTGCTATAACGCCGGATTTAAAACGTACCATCATTCGGAGTGACACTCGAAGCTTAAGTCACTACTTGAAATTTGATTTAGCATGGAACCGATTTTAAGCAAATCATCACGTATTTTCGTTGCCGGTCACCGGGGAATGGTAGGCTCCGCTATTGTCCGTCAATTACAATCACAAGGTTTTGACCATATTATTACCCGGACGCACGGGGAGTTAGACCTGACAAATCAGCAGGCCGTCCGTGATTTTTTCCAAAACCAAACCATCAACCATGTCGTTCTCGCGGCTGCAAAGGTCGGCGGTATCCATGCCAACAGTAAATTTCCGGCGGAATTTATCTATCAAAATATCATCATCGAAGCGAATGTCATCCATGAAGCTTATCAGGCCGGTATCCAGCGCCTTCTCTTTCTCGGCAGTTCATGCATCTACCCCAAACATGCTCCCCAACCGTTAAAAGAAGCGTATCTGCTTACCGGGCCTTTAGAGGCTAGCAACGAGCCGTATGCTGTAGCTAAAATAGCCGGTATGAAACTTTGTGAATACTACAACCGCCAATACGGCACTCATTTCCGTTCAGTAATGCCCACCAATCTCTATGGTCCCAATGACAATTTTGATCTTGAACAATCCCATGTGTTACCGGCGCTAATCCGTAAATTTCACCTGGCTAAGCTTGCGCAACAGAGAGACTGGAAAGCCATTAAGAAAGATGAGGATTTCTTCGGCCCTATCCCAGAGAATGTCAAAACAGCATTTAACATCCCCTTAATCGAATCACCGCCGGTCAGGTCAGGACAACATCATCAGCACTTAGCCGAACCGGCGGTTATCTTATGGGGCAGCGGAAGTCCCCGTCGAGAATTTTTACAGGTGGACGACCTGGCCGAAGCCTGTATTTTTTTGATGGGAATCAATGATGAAGATTTTACTGCCGCGTTATCTTCACCATCAAATACCCATACCATTCAATCAAGCTATCTATCCTCGATGAATATCGGCTGTGGGGAGGACCTGACGATTCGAGAACTCGCCGCCCTGGTTGCAGAAATTGTCGGATACAATGGTCAGATCATTTGGGACTATGAAAAACCGGACGGCACCCCCAGAAAGTTGTTGGATATTTCCAGATTGTCGCGTCTGGGGTGGAAACCAAAGATCCCCTTAAAAACCGGTATAAAACATGCCTACCGGTCCTACCTCGATCAAGTCAAATAGGATGGCTTCGTAAAAAGTCCAATTAGCGCTGAAAAGCTTCACTAAAGTGCCTGGGTTGCGCTTCATCTTTCGTCATTGCAACGTACTGTAAGTGCGCTTCATTCCTCAGGATTTGCGCGCCTTGAACTTGAAGTTTTTTACGTTGCCATCAGATTTTGACTTTTTTTTGAATTATACCGATTTTTTAAAAAATGGCCTTTATCCCTGAGCATATCCATTCATTAATATTCTTATCTTACTGATATATCATAATAATAAAGTTTTATTACTGTATAATC
>JAUXEW010000066.1 GCA_030620375.1 Desulfobacteraceae bacterium
GATACGAGGGGTCAAAGATTCAAGGGTTCAAGTGACACGAAGTGCGGTTTTTCAAGCCGTTAGGCGCACCCATCAGCGCTCAATGTTAAAGAATTACAAAGATTTGAAAGTCTGGCAAAAGTCATATGAACTCTGTTTAGAGTCATATAGCATAACAGCAAAATTTTCAAAGGAAGAAAGATACGGTCTAACTTCACACCCTTGAATCCTTGACCCCTTGGACCCTCTTCTACAACTAATTTGGAGAAGAACCAAAATATGATAGATAAACGGATCGTAATAACCATTGACGGGCCGGCCGGCGCCGGAAAAACAACGGTCAGCAGACTTCTTGCAAAACATCTGGGATATAAATATATCGATACCGGTGCGCTGTATCGGGGGGTTGCGCTAGCGGCAAAAGAGAATGGCGTTGATCCGGAAAATGATGATGCGCTCGCAGACTTGTGCCGAAGGTTAAGCTTAAAATTTGTAATCAGTGAAAAAGGACTGCGCCTCGTATTGAACGGAAAGGATATCACCGATCGGATCAGAACGCCGGAGATTACCATGCTGGCCTCCGCCGTTTCAGCCCGTCCGTCGGTCAGGCGGTGTCTTTTAGAGGTTCAGCGCGATATGGGTAGGGAAAAGGGCGCGGTATTCGAAGGGCGTGATATGGGAACCGTTGTTTTTCCCCAAGCCGAGATCAAGTTTTTTTTGGATGCATCCCATAGGGAAAGGGCAATTCGGCGATACAAGGAACTGGCATCTGACCCGTCGATTACATTGAACCGGGTTGAATCCGATATGAAACATCGGGACCATAACGACAGCAACCGGGATTTGGCACCGTTGAAACCTGCCATAGACGCCATCATAATAGACTCATCGGATGTTTCCATCCAGGAAGTTGTGAGCAAGATGATTTTATATATTGAAAGCTGAAATTTGAGCCTGACGCCGGGATTGGGCAAAAAGGGACGTTTTGCAAAAGTCTCGAGAAATGAATGGCGTACGGTTGTCCGGCAAGCCAATTTGCCGGTTGTCCTGAAATTATTTTCAATTAACCGTTGTTTTTTTCCTGTTCATCTGTTAAACATATAAAGTTATGCTGCAAATCTTTTTTTGCATAAGGGCATTTAAATAAGGTTCATTTCTTTTAAATGCGTTGCAGATAAAATACGCATAGGGGGTAATTATTTTAATGGAAATTTCAACCGATAACAATTCAACCGGTCAACTAGACCAAAACCAACCGTCTGATACGGGCAAACAGCCGGAATCAGACCTGTTACAAGAAAAGAATTCTGAAGCGAAAAAACTTGACGCTGAGGAACATGAAAAGGCCGGACAACCAACTTCCGGCGGTGACGACCTGGAGTCCTTGATGGAAATGTATGAAGAAAGTTTCAAACGTTTTGCAGAAGGAGAAGTTGTCACCGGTAGGATTATTTCCGTGGATAAGGATCATGTACTGGTTGATATCGGGTACAAGTCGGAAGGACAAATTCGAATCCATGAATTCAGAGATGAGAACGGCGATATCCATGCCGATGTCGGGGATAAAGTTGAAGTCATGGTGGAATGGTGGGATGACGAGAACGAAGTGGTAGTGCTTTCCAAGGAAAAGGCAGCCAAAGTCAAGGTCTGGGATGATATTAAAAAAGCTTACGAAAATGGAGAATCCGTGGAAGGTGTTATCATTAATCGGGTAAAGGGTGGATTCTCAGTGGATATCGGCATTCAGGCATTTTTGCCCGGGTCTCAGGCGGATTTAAGGCCCATCCGTGATCTTGATGAAATGGTGGGAAAGACGCTTTCCTTTAAAATTTTAAAATATAACCGAAAACGGAGCAATATTGTTTTATCCAGACGGGCGATTCTTGAAGAAGAGCGCGCAGAACAGCGGGCCGAGACATTGGCCGCCATTAATGAAGGGGTCGTTATCGAGGGTGTGGTAAAGAATATTACCGAGTACGGTGTTTTTGTTGATTTGGGTGGCGTGGACGGATTGCTCCATATCACGGACATTTCTTGGGGAAGGGTTAAGCACCCGGCGGAGCTTTTTACGGTTAGTGATAATGTTACCGTGAAGGTCCTTAACTTCGATGAAGAGAAAGAACGTGTTTCTCTGGGCATGAAACAACTGTCACCGGATCCGTGGTTAATGGCGGATGAAAAGTACCCGGTGGGGGCGAAGATCACCGGTGTGATTGTCAGCCTGACGGATTATGGCGCATTCGTGGAACTGGAGGAAGGCATCGAAGGCCTGATACACGTATCGGAGATGTCCTGGACCCGGAAAATTCGACATCCCTCAAAGATCGTTTCAGTCGGCGATAAAGTGGAGGCCATCGTTCTGGATATCAGGCCTGAAAGCCGTCGGATATCTTTAGGGATGAAGCAGGTGAGTCCGAATCCGTGGGATGTGATTAGTGAAAAATATCCCATGGGCACAACCATTGAAGGCAAGATTAAGAACATCACGGATTTCGGGCTTTTTATCGGGATTGATGAAGGCATCGACGGGCTAGTGCATATTTCTGATATTTCATGGATAAAAAGGATCAAGCACCCTTCCGAAATTTATAAAAAGGGAGATGTTATCCAGGCAATCGTACTGGATATTGAAAAGGATCAGGAAAGATTCTCCCTGGGAATCAAACAGCTGAATCCCGACCCCTGGAAGAGCGTTGCCCAACGGTATGAAGTCGGGAAGGAAATCACAGGGACGATAACCAATATTACCGATTTCGGGATCTTCGTTGAGTTGGAAGAGGGGATTGAAGGTCTTATCCATGTGTCGGAGATCAGCAAAGGAAAGGTAAAAAATCCATTAGAAAATTATAAGGTAGGTGACGTGATTACCGCCGGCGTGATGAACATCAATAGTGAAGAAAGGAGGATCGGCCTTTCGGTCAAACGGCTTGAAATTGGTAGTGAGCAGGAATTGCTCGGTGAATATGTTAACAACGTGGGACCGACGACCTCCACCTTTGGTGAAATCTTGCGCGAAAATCTTCAGGGAAAAGTAAACGAAGATTGATGGCTTCGCAACACATCATTTTTCACCCCAAAAAGCATGGAAACACTTTTTAGAGACTAAGGAATATCATCATGTTTTCCCGCAGACATCCGTATCTTTTTTTTCTTCTCTGTGCAACAGCCATGTGTGCCGGTGCCGTCATTTTCGTATCCATTCTTGTGGCGGTCAGCATCAAAAGCACCGGATTGACCGAATTGATGGATGCCGGGGGAGAGCGGGTCGGGATAATTGAGATTAACGGTGTAATTTCAGAATCTGATGGGATTCTGGAAAACCTAAAGCGGTTTCGTGAAGATAAGTCCATTAGAGCCATCGTGCTTCGAATCAATTCTCCCGGTGGCGGGGTAGCGCCTTCGCAGGAAATCTACCGGGAAGTTGCAAAGACCGTTCAAACTAAGAAAGTTGTGGCATCCATGGGGTCGGTTGCGGCTTCCGGCGGCTATTATGTGGCTGCGGGAGCGGATAAAATTCTTGCCAGCCCGGGCACTGTAACCGGAAGCATCGGCGTTATGATGGGATATATGAATTTTCAGGAGCTTCTAAATAAGATCGGATTGACCCCGGTGGTGATTAAGAGCGGAAAATACAAGGATATCGGCTCACCGATTCGAAATATGTCCGGCGATGAAAAAAAGATCCTTCAGGAATTCGCGGACCAGGTTCATCAGCAGTTTGTATCGGCCATTATAACGGGTCGAAAACTGGAAAGGCATGTTGTGGAATCGATTGCCGACGGACGAATCATGACTGGTGAAACGGCCAAGACTCTCGGTCTGGTCGACCAGCTGGGGAATCTGGAAGACGCCGTGGCAGTTGCAGGACAACTTGCCGGGATAAAAGGAAAGATTACAAAAGTCTATCCCAAGGAAAAACGATTTTCAATTTTTAAGTATATGGCCGGCACATCTCCGAGAGAAATGCTTAACCGTGCGGTAAATTCGAACCTGTTTGCCGGATACCTCTATTCACCGGTGTCTGAGTGAGCCGGTTTGCCGGTTTACTCAAACAATTCAACATCCCCCAGTCCCTTTCGAATCACTTTCGGATTGTCGTTAATCAAGGAGACCACGCTGGACGGCTTTCCAGCTACCGGCCCGCCGTCTATAACGGCGTCGATCCTTTTGTGAAAATGATCATGGATCAATGACGGCTCATCCGGAATATCCCCATCAGGCAGGACCGCACTGGTTGAAAGAATCGGATTCCCAAGGCCCCGGACGAGTTTAATGCAGATCGTATTGTCCGGTACCCGGATACCGGCGGTCTTACGCTGGGTCAACATGATCTTCGGAACCAGTTTTGATCCTTCTAGAATGAACGTATAGGGGCCCGGTAGAAGCCGTTTCATGGTTTTATATGCATAATTGGATACCTTGGCATAATGGCTGATGTTTTTCAGACTCGAGCAGATAAAGCTAAACGGCTTGCTCTTGCTCCGTTGCCGTATGAGGTATATCTTCTCAATGGCTTTTTTATTCATGATATCGCAACCGATACCGTAATAGGTATCGGTGGGATAGGAGATGATGCCACCGTTTTTCAGGATATCGACGACCCTTGTAATATGGCGTTCCTGGGGATTGATCGGGTTTATTTTTAACAGCATGATATAACCTCTATGAGCCGCTTGGTGTTTATGCGGATGTTGGTTTACTATGCATGCCGATAAAAGTCAACCTGCCGGTTTTGGAAATGAAGTTTTTACCCCCCCTGACTAAAGTCAAAAACTTAAATAAAAGACTTAAATAAAAGATTGCCAAAGCAACCCTTATTTGTTATTTCGAATACCAAATTTGATGGCTTCGTAAAAAGTCGTCACCCCGGCGAAAGCCGGGGTCCAGATCAGTCATAAGGTTCTGAAAACACTGGATAGCGTAAAAAGCTTCACTACGTGCCCGGCTTGGCCGTCATCCCGGACCCCGATCCGGGACGGAATGATAAAAAAGGACGTTTTTTGACTTTTTACGAAACCGTCAAATTTAAAAAACGACAACTTTATCCAAAGGATTTAAATGATTAACATACCGCCCGAAGAAGCTTATTCTTTTGATGATGTTTTATTAATCCCTAACTATTCCGATATTTTGCCCAAAGATGTCGACACTTCAACACAGCTGACCCAAAACTTAACCTTAAGTATTCCCATTGTCAGCGCTGCCATGGATACCGTGACCGAAGCCCGAACATCCATTACCATGGCCCGGGAAGGGGGGATTGGGTTTATCCATCGAAATATGAGCATCAAAAGTCAGGTGATGGAGGTCAATCAGGTTAAAAAATCGGAAAGCGGGATGATTGTCGATCCGGTGACCATCAACCCGGACCAGAAGGTTCATGAAGTCCTGGATCTCATGCAGACATATCATATCTCAGGCGTACCGGTGACCAAAGGGAATCAGCTTGTGGGTATCGTCACCAACAGGGATTTGCGGTTTGAAACTGATCTTGAAAAAAATATTTCCGATGTCATGACCAAGGAAAATTTGATCAAGGCCCCTGAAGGCATTGAGCTGGAGGAATCCAAGAAACTGCTCCATAAGCACCGTATTGAAAAGCTCCTTGTGGTTGATAAAGATGACCGCCTGATCGGCATGATTACGATAAAGGATATTGAAAAGATAAAAAAATTTCCGAGAGCCTGTAAGGACTCCATGGGCAGGCTCAGGGTGGGAGCGGCGGTGGGTATTGGCCCGGATATGGAAGAACGCGCAGCCGGTCTGCTAAAAGCCGGCGCGGATGTTATTTTAATTGATACGTCCCATGGCCATTCAAAGAATGTCATTGATGCCGTGAAAATTTTAAAGAGCACCTTTAGAGACATCCAATTGGTTGCCGGGAACGTTGGGACGGCAAAGGGGGCGGAGGATCTGATAAAGGCCGGTGTGGACGCTGTTAAAGTGGGGATCGGGCCGGGGTCCATTTGCACCACCCGGATCGTGGCGGGGGTTGGTATTCCCCAGGTGACCGCTATCATGAATTGCAGATCGATTTGCGGCAAAAACGGCGTGCCGATGATTGCAGACGGGGGCATCAAGTTTTCAGGGGATATCACCAAAGCGATCGGGGCCGGCGCCCATTCCGTCATGCTCGGGGGGCTGTTTGCCGGAACGGATGAAAGCCCCGGAGAATCCATCTTTTATCAGGGAAGGAGCTACAAAGTTTACAGGGGGATGGGTTCCCTGGAAGCTATGAAAAAAGGTAGCAGGGACAGGTACTATCAGATTGAGGGCGTAGAGGATGACGAAAAACTGGTTCCCGAAGGAATCGTAGGCCGTGTGCCCTATCGGGGGTCTTTATCCGCCAATATTTTTCAGCTGTTGGGAGGATTAAAGGCCGGCATGGGATACGTTGGATGCCGGACGTTGTCGGAGTTGCGGGAAAAGGCTCGATTCATGAAGATCAGTGCTGCGGGATTGCGCGAAAGCCATGTTCATGACGTCATCATTACGAAGGAAGCACCTAATTATCGGTTGGATTAGTTATTCAAGTTTCGCACCTAAAATTAAAGTAACTCCTTTAAGGAGCGGTACGCAAATTATATTTTACAGAAAAAACCCCACAATATGACAGACTTAACTTCCGACTTTGTTCATCTCCACGTTCACACCCAGTACAGCCTTTTAGACGGCGCCATAAGAATCGATGCGTTATTGAAACGGTCGGCCGAATTCGGGATGGATGCGGTTGCCGTTACAGACCACGGGACCATGTTCGGAACCGTCGAATTTTATGAAAAAGCAAACAAGGCGGGTATCAAGCCGGTCATCGGCTGCGAATGTTATGTCGCACCCCGAACCCTGAAGGATAAAACGTCTTTGGATAACCGGGGGGTGACGCATCTGGTATTGCTGGCCGAAAATCAGGAGGGGTATAAAAATCTTTGTAAACTGGCCACCATTGCGCAGCTTGAGGGATTTTACTACAGGCCGCGCATTGATAAAGAAATCCTTCAGCAGCACAGCAAAGGGCTCATCGGTCTTTCGGCATGCCTTCGTGGCGAGATTGCGGTTCATATCCAGGATGGGAGAATGGACCTGGCCGAAACCGCCGCCCGGTTTTATCAAAAAACGCTGGGTGAAGGGAATTTTTTTCTTGAAATCCAGGACAATGGGATGGACGTTCAGCTTAAGGTGAACCAGGCCTTGAAAGATATGAGCCGGCGGCTTTCGATCCCCATGGTGGCCACCAATGACTGCCACTACCTGGATAAAAAAGACATTCGTGCCCATGACGTACTCCTGTGCATCCAGACCGGAAAGACAGTTTTGGATGCGGATCGATTCAGATTCAGTACCGACCAGCTTTATTTTAAATCACCGGATGAAATGAAACAGGCATTTGCCGATTTCCCTAATGCCGTTGAAAATACGGTTGAGATCGCGAACCGGTGCCGGATTGAATTTGATTTCAATACCTACCATTTCCCCAAATTTCATGTAAACAATGGGAAAACCGCAGAAGAGGTCTTTGAACAAAATGCCAAAAACGGGTTGAGTAATCGAATTAAACGGATTCGCGAAACTGATCCTGATGTTGATGAAACGCTTTACCAGAAACGGCTTTCCTACGAAATTTCCATGATCAGGGAAATGGGATTTGCCGGATATTTTCTCATTGTTGCGGATTTTATTCGATATGCCAAAGAAAATCATATTCCAGTGGGGCCCGGACGAGGGTCCGTAGCCGGGAGTATGGTTGCCTATTCCCTCGGTATAACCGATCTGGATCCTCTGAAAAACGGATTGATTTTTGAACGGTTTTTAAACCCCGCCCGGAAAAGTATGCCGGATATTGACGTTGATTTTTGCATCAACGGCCGGGAAGACGTTTATAAGTATGTGGTTGGAAAATACGGGGGTGGTGAATACGTGGCCCAGATCATCACGTTTGGGAAACTGAAAACCCGGGCGGTGATAAGGGACGTGGGACGGGCACTGGCTATCCCGTTGGCTGAAGTGGACATGATAGCGAAAATGGTGCCCGACGTTTTGAACATCAGCCTGGATGATGCCCTTTTACACGAGTCCAAATTGAGGGCGCTGATCAAACAAAAACCCGAATATTCGGAATTGATAGAAATTTGCCGGGTATTGGAGGGCTTGCCGCGACATGCTTCCACCCATGCAGCGGGAGTGGTGATTTCAGACAAGCCCCTGGTGGAATATCTTCCCCTGTACAAAGGTAAGAAAGGGGAGGTCATCACCCAGTATGACATGAAATATGTGGAGAAAATCGGGCTGGTGAAGTTCGATTTTCTGGGCCTTCGCAACCTTACGGTCATTGCCGGCACGCTTTCGCTGATTGAAAAACAGGGAAAGTCCCCGCCGGACATGGTAAACCTGGATCTGACCGACCCGGCTACGTACCGTCTCCTTTCATCCGGTGAGACCTACGGTGTATTCCAACTGGAAAGCTCGGGCATGAAAGATCTGTTGGTCAGGATGAAACCCGAATCTTTTGATGATATTATTGCGCTGGTTGCGCTTTACCGGCCCGGTCCTTTGGAAAGCGGAATGGTGGATGATTTTGTGGATCGTAAGCACGGCAGAAAGCCGGTGAAATACATGGTTCCACAATTAGAACCGATCCTTAAGGAGACCTACGGTGTCATTGTCTATCAGGAACAGGTGATGCAAATTGCCGGCCTGCTGGCACAGTATTCCATGTCCGAGGCAGACGATCTCAGAAAGGCCATGGGGAAAAAGAAACCGGAGATCTTGGTAAAACATAAGGCACGGTTCATTCAGGGGGCCGTAGACAACAACATTCCCCCTAAGAAAGCGGGCAATATTTTCGATTTGATTGAAAAGTTCGGCGGATACGGATTTAACAAGTCTCACAGTGCGGCCTATGCCTTAATCGCCTTTCAGACCGCTTACTTAAAAGCGCATTTTCCGGTTGAATTTTTGGCGGCCCTCCTCACCAGTGAGATGCATTCAACCGACGGTGTTGTGAAATATATTGCCGACTGTCGCCGCCGCGACATAATGATTCTATCGCCGGATATCAACGAAAGCGACAACGTCTTTACGGTCAGGGATAATGAGATTATCTTCGGGCTGGTGGCGGTTAAAAATGTCGGAGAATCCGCCATAGAGGCCATAATAGAAGAAAGGAAGAAGGGAACATTCTGCTCGCTGCTTGAGTTTTGTGAGCGGGTTGATCTTCGAAAGGTGAACAAGCGTGTGGTTGAAAGTTTAATTAAATGCGGCGCTTTTGATACCACCGGTGATTATCGGTCGCGGATGATGGCGGCATTAGAGGATGCCCTTGATTACGGCCAGAAAATTCAAAAGGAAAAGAACGATCCCCAGATGAACCTTTTTGATATGGCCGGAAGCCGGGCTGTCGTTAACCGGCCGGCTATGCCGGAGATCGACGAATGGGATGAAAAGGAGCTCCTTTCCCATGAGAAAGAGTCTCTGGGATTTTACATTACCGGCCATCCGTTAAACCGGTATGGAACGGTTTTGGAAAAATTTACAACATCCGATACCCTGTCCTTGAAGGAGACCGATGATCAGGCGGCGGTGAGAATCGGCGGGTTGGTTCGACATATCAAGACCATCAGAACCAAAAAAGGCACCCCCATGGCGTTTGTGACCTTAGAAGACCGGCATGGAAGCGTGGAGGTAACGGTCTTTTCTTCCGTTTATACCGAGACTTATCACCTGCTGGTGGAAGACACCCCCATCCTCATTCAGGGACAGGTCCAAAAAGATGAGAATTCCGTAAAGGTGTTGGCGGATTCCATCATCTTAATGGATGAGGCCGAAGAAAAATGGACGGCGGAGATTTGTCTCAATCTCGATCTGAACCGGACCAGCAAGTCCATTCTGCTTCAGTTGTATGATATTTTGAAACGACACCAGGGGGAGTGTAAGGGGCGTCTTTGCTTAAGGGACCCGAACAAGACCGAAACCGTCATCGCCCTTCCGGACACCCTGAAACTGAATGCCGGTAAATCATTAATCCAGGAAGTCAATGCCGTTGTAGGTTACAGCGCTGTTGAAACAAAATGCACCGGTGTTACACCGTTTCGGCATTTAAACGGTACCTCCAAAAACCACCGGAGAGGAAGGTTCAACAATGGCTGAGGATGTCAGCGACAATGTGTACCCTGTCTTATTGGCCGGCGGGACCGGAACCCGATTGTGGCCGGTGTCGAGACAGCTTTATCCGAAACAACTGGTTAAGTTTATCGGGGATGGCTCTTTAATTCAGAACACCATTACCCGGCTGACCCCCATCGTTTGCCCGGATCATATTCGCATCGTCTGCGGGGCGGAACATTTTTATGAAATTGCCCGGCAAATGAAAGAAGCGGGCCTGGCACCGGAAGGCAAAATCGTTTCAGAGCCATGCGGCAGAAACACCGCACCGGCGATTCTGCTGGCGATGTTTAACATTTTAGAAACGGGAAAGGATGCGGTATGTTGCGTATTCCCGGCGGATCATGTGATCAAAGACGTCCGCCGGTTTCAGGAGAAGGTCAAATCGGCCGTTAAACTGGCGGAAAAAGGATATATTGTTACGTTCGGGATAAAGCCCCATTATCCCGAAACCAGCTACGGATATATTGAGGGGGATCAGGCGATATCCGGTGAAGCGTTTACCGTCAAACGGTTTGTGGAAAAACCGGATAAAGCCACCGCCGTCCAATACATTAAGGCCGGTAATTTTTTTTGGAACAGCGGGATGTTTACGTTTAAATTGTCCGTGATGATGGCGGAGTTCAATCGCTTTCTGCCGCAGATGTATCAGTCTATGAAGGAGTTGCTGTCCCGAAACACTGTCCCGGGAAAGCGCGAATATGAGAAATTGCCGAACATATCCATCGATTACGCCATCATGGAGAAGACAGACCGGGCGGCGGTACTGCCGTCGGATTTCGGATGGAGCGATATCGGTTCATGGAAATCCTTATTTGATTTTCTGCCGAAAGATCATCACGGTAACGTGATAGATGGAGATGTCATTGCAAAGGATACGGCAAACTGTTTTATCCTGGGACAGGACCGGCTGATCGCAACAAACCATATCGAAAATATGGTGGTGGTGGATACCCCGGATTCGGTTTTTATTTCCGATATCGACAACAGCCGGGACGTCAAGTCGATTGTGTCGTTACTCAAGGAAAAGGGGCGAAAAGAATGGTATCAACATATCACGGTCTTTTATTCCTGGGGTAACGTTACCGGTCTGGAGCAGGGGAGCGCGTTTGGGGTGGACCGGATAACGATTTTCCCGGGTTCAACCCTCAGCTTATCGGAATATCCGCTTAAGGCCGTTCATTTTACGGTTGCTGCCGGGCGGGTGATGGTTTCCGAAAAAGAAAAACGCAGAGATTTAAATAAGGGGGAGTCCTTCGATATCCCGGATCCCAGTAGCGCAATAATCCATAATCCGGATGATGTACCGGCTAATCTGATTGCTGTTCGGTTTCAACCCGGTTAGCCAGCAGGATTTTCTGGGCCTGGGTTTTATAGAGCTGGACCATGTTTAACAGAACTACCGCGGTTTCATTGTGGTCTTTTCCAAATATCCGCTTCCGCATTTCCAGGGCTTCACGGAAACAGTTGTCGGCGAGTTCATAGTCCTCGGCCAGCATAAAGACCATCCCCATGTTGTTGTATGTGGTGGCCTTTTCCCTGGCGTCCCGTCTGTAGATTCTATCCACAGCCGCCACCAGTTCCCGGC
>JAUXEW010000045.1 GCA_030620375.1 Desulfobacteraceae bacterium
CGAACACAAGAAAATTCCATTATCCTGAGAACGAATTAACGTTTTCTAAAGAGATGGATTTCAAAAAATTTCTAATAATTTCAATCTAAAATTTCCAGCCAAAGCTCTATTGATATTAATAAAAAATGGGATGTATTTATATGTCATATTAAAACAGGAGAGAAACCATGGGACAGTGGAAAAAGACATCGTGTGTATTGTGCGGGAATCTCTGCGGCCTTGAAGTAAACGTTGAGAACAACAAAATAGTTAAGGTTCGCGGAGATAAGGATAATCCACGCAGTGAAGGTTACGCCTGTCGTAAGGGACTGAACATCAAGTTTTATCAGCACCATGCTGACCGTCTTTTGCATCCGCTTAAAAAGGTCGGTGATACATTTGAGAGAATATCCTGGGAGCAGGCCATTGACGAAGTCGGTGAAAAACTTTCTACCATCGTAAATGAATACGGGCCCCGATCTTTTGCTTTGATGATGGGTGGAGGGATGCTTGGTTGCCCATCCCAGGGTGCCTTTGCGGTTAATGTCCTTCGGGGAATGGGCTCCCAATATTTTTACAGCGCTTTAGCCCAGGAACTCACCGGCAGATATTGGGTCGACGGAAAGACTTTAGGCAACCAGAACCTTCATTCGACGCCTCACCTTGATGAAACAGATATGCTCCTGATAGTGGGGTGGAATCCGATGATGAGCCACCACACACCTCAGGCCCGCCGTGTTTTGAACCGGTTCAAGAAGGACACGGATAAAATTCTGGTCGTTGTTGATCCCCGTGTGTCTGAAACGGCCAGAATTGCCGATATCCATTTGCCGATTCGTCCCGGGACGGATGCCCTGTTTTACCGTGCCATGATTTCGATCATCTTTAAGGAAGCCTGGCACGACGAAAAATATATTGAAGACCATGTGAACAGTTTTGAAAAAATTCAGCCATGGGTTATGGATTTCGATGCGAAAGCCGCCCTGGATATTTGTAAGTTGGATTATCAACAGGTGAAAGAGGTCTGCCGTCTCTTTACCACCCGGAAATCCAGCCATCACAGTGATCTGGGCGTTCTTATGACCCGGCACAGTACACTGATCTCTTATCTCGAAAACGTATTTCGGGCTATAAGTGGGCGGATCGGGGTTGAAGGGGGAAACATATTTCCGATTGGCCTGCGAGGCGGCGGCAGGGGAGGAGGAAGAGAAACGCCTGATGAACGCGAGGCCCGCATGTGGCGCACCGTGGCGACTGATTTTCCGGCCATTACCAATGTTTATCCTCCGAATGTTATGCCCGAGGAAATCATGTCGAACCACCCGGACAGGCTTCGAACCGTAATAGTGACTACTTGCAATCCGTTGAGGTCCTTTGCGGACACATCTGCTTATGAAGCGGCCTTTAAAAAACTGGATTTGCTGGTGACTATGGACCCCTCTATGACGGAGACAGCCGCGCTTTCCCATTACGTTTTGCCCGCCTTGACCGGTTATGAATCGTGGGATGGTGGTGTTGGACCCGGTTTTCCGAAAGTTTTCATGCAGTTTCGCCGGCCAGTGGTGGAACCGGAGGGAGAACCGATAGAAGGCGGTGAAATATTTTTACGCTTAGCCGATCGCTTGGGACTAATCCCCGAGATACCGGATACACTTTATAAAGCGGCGGATAATGAAGATCGGTTGCAGTTTGGTGCGGTTCTCATGGAGTACTTACAGTCTAACCCGAAGGCCGGAAGTAAACTGCCGTATATTCTGGCGAAGACTCTCGGAAAAAAATTAGGCTCTGTTCATCTATCTTTGCTTTGGGGGCTTTTGCAGAATCTGACGCCATCATTTCAAGAAATGGCAGAACGGGCCGGATTTCATCGCGGTCCGGGACTTGGAGAAGAGATCTTCCAGGCTATCCAAGAACATCCCGAGGGTTTATGGATTGGCGAAGCAGATGTAAAAACATGGGATCATTTTCAGGCGCTGGCCACGAAAGACGGTCGCATTAATCTGGATGTGCCTGAGATGGAGAAATGGATTCAGGAAATCGATCCGGCTATAGAGTCCAAAAAACTTAAAGAAGATAATAAAAAATATCCGCTTGTAATGTCCTCCGGCCGACATTGGGATGTAAACGCCAATACTCAAATGCGAGACCCCGACTGGAACAAAGGAAAAAGGGCATGCACGGCAACCATGCACCCGGGAGATGCAGAAGAATTCAGTTTCAGTGACGGACAGATGGTCAAAATAATAACCGATGCAGGAGAAGAAGAGATTGAAATTGAAGTTACGAATTATGCAAGACCGGGCTACATCATGATACCACACGGATTCGGTCTTGTGTTTCAAGGAAAAACATACGGGGCAAATGCCAATCGGCTGGCCAAAAACACCCATCGCGATCAGGTCGCAGGAACTCCCTTGCACCGGTACATACCCTGTCGCGTGGAACCAATTTAAAAGTTTAATAATATTGGAGAAGAACTATTTATATAAACAGATAGGGAGGTATACATGTTACAAACCAAAATCACAGAATTATTAGGAATCAAGTACCCCATCCAGTGTGGTACAATGATGAGAATTACAACGGCCCAATTGGTTGCGCCCGTAGCCAACGCCGGCGGTCTATGCTGCCTGCCTTCGGCGGCTTTTCCAACCTCGGAAGAACTCAAAGATGAAATAAAAAAAACGTTGGATATGACAGACCAGCCATTCGGGGTGAACGTATCCCTTTTTCCCGCTCTGACTCCTCGCTCTCCGGAACAGGTCCTTGATGATATTATTCAATCCGGGGTGAAGATCGTCGAAACAGCCGGAAGAAGCCCGGCCCCCTATCGGGAACAGATCCAAGGTGCCGGTTTGATCCACATTCACAAGGTAGCACGGGTGCGCGATGCCATAAAAGCAGACAAACTGGGTGCGGACATTGTTTCCATTGTCGGTACGGAATGCGGCGGCCATCCCAGCATGGAAGGTGTGACTTCCCTGATTTTAATCCCTAAAGCGGCTAAAGAGATCAATGCGCCTTTGATTGCGGGTGGTGGCTTTTGTGACGGCGGATCTGTTGTCGCCGCGTTGGCGCTTGGAGCGGAAGGTGTAAATTTAGGCACTCGATTCTTAAGTACCAAGGAATGTCCGGTGCATGATAATGTTAAAAAAAGGATCACGGATTCCGGTGAAGCGGACACGGTGCTTGTCATGCAATCTTTACAAAATCCGAGTCGTGTGTTGCGCACGCCCTGGACGGAAAAAATCCTGGAACTGGAAAACAAAGGTGCATCATTAGAAGAGTTAATGCCGTATGTCAGCGGGGCGGTTAGTACACAAGGATGGGATGAAGGAATTATGGAGGAAGGCATGTATGCGATGGGCCAGATCATAGGCCTGATCAATGATGTGCCCACTGTGGCCGAGCTGATTGAAAGGATTGTCAAAGAGGCTTTGGAGGCCATGGACAATGTCAATCGGTTGGTAAACACTTGAGAATGTTTAAAACAACCTGGTTTTAATCCGGTTTATCTGGATTAGGATATTCTTTTCTTCATTTTTACGACATTTCTGCCGATGGCCTGTGCTTCCTCGATAGCAGAATAGAATGGAGATCCCCCTGGACCCTCATTTACCTCGCCTTTTTCACGGCCATAACCAATACCACCTCCGGCGATAATCATTCGCTGAGCGGTAAAATAGGCGTACATTAAGCTCAGCACCTGACCGGCACCCACTCGCCTGGCAGCTGCAATTACGGCTGCTACTTTTCCTCTCAACTTTCCCTTCATTAAACAGGCATATGTTCTGTCTATGATCGCTTTTGCCTGCGCGCTTACGTTTAGAAAATAAACCGGCGTTCCAAATATCACTCCGTCAGACTGGTAGAGTTTTTCATAAACGGTTTGCATGTCATCTTCGATTTGACATACCCCTTCTGAAAGGCAAGCTCCACAGGCATCACAAGGGGTGATGTCCAGGTCTGCCACGTGCAGGATTTCGGTTTCAGCCCCGGTCTCCCGGGCCGATGTTAATGCCTGACGGATCAAAATTTCCGTGTTTCCTTCCCTGCGCGGACTGCACACAAGACCTAAAACTTTCATAGCATAATTCTCCCTTTCATTTCAATAGTTCCAATGCTGCTTTGGCCAACCGGTGGAGCCGATCTTTAAAAAAGGATAATTCAACATTGCTGCTGTCTCCCATGACCCCTTCCAGATACCGGCGATATACGCCCTGCGAGATTGCCGCAAGCCGCCAATAGGATAATGCGCGGTAGTAGTCAATCTGAGTCAGGTCCCTTCCGGTGGCTTTTTGGTAATGCGCAATTAATTCTTCCCTTGTGGGAAATCCTCCGACTGCAGTAGGTGCCCCGTCACCCTTTCCGAGTTCAACTTCGTCAGCGGTATACCACCAATTTAAAAGATAGCCTACATCGGCCAATGGGTCGCCTAATGTGCAGAGCTCCCAGTCCAACACTGCAGCAATCTTGTTGTCTTTTACCATAAAGTTGCCAATGCGGTAGTCACCGTGAGCAATTGTCGCTCCGATTTGTACCGGCATTTTTTCTTTCAGCAGGCGGGCGGTTTCGTCCATCTCCGGGACCTCTTCTGTTTTTGAGTTTTCCCATTGTTTGGTCCATCGTCGAACCTGCCGTGCCGCATAATTTTCCTTGCGACCCAGATCACCGAGGCCGACATCATCCGGGTTAATCCGATGGAGACGAACTAGAATGTCGATCACGTTTAAGCCCAGTTCCTTGCGTTTATTTTCCGGTATGGCCACTGCATCAATGGAGTCTGTATAAACTTTACCGTCGACAAAGCGCATCACATAAAAATCGGCATCGTTAACCGTTTTATCCTTGCAGAGTCCGAGCGCCGGGGCCACCGGTATATCGGTTGGGCCCAGTGAAGAGATAATTTTATATTCCCGCCCCATGTCATGGGCACTTTCCAATACATGCCCCAGTGGCGGACGGCGCAATACAAAAGCATGGTGCTCAGCGTCAAGCACTTTATAGGTAAGATTGGAACGTCCACCGGCAATTAATTCAAAAGATATCGGTGGTGAGACATCGGGGATATTTTTTAAAAACCATTCTGTTACATTATCTGTATGAATGCCATCGACCATTTGCTACCCTCCTGATTTTGACTTTTTACCGGGGTGTCAGTTTACATAACAAAAATGCACGGTGGTGTTATCCGTTTAATAATTTTAGTGCTTCTTTTGCCAACATACCCTTATGAACCATTTTGCAGGCCACTCTTACAAACAGTTCCGGGTTTTCATGCTGGAATACATTTCTGCCCATTGACAGACCACCGGCACCTGCTTTCATCGCTCCTTCGATCATGTTAAGGGTCTCTTCATCATTCAGTTTCGATCCCCCTGCAATCACAACCGGTACGGGGCATCCCTTTACGACTTCCTTAAATGATTCCGCGCTTCCGGTATACGGACACTTAATTATGTCGGCGCCCAGTTCAGCCCCGACCCTTGCAGCCAGTTTTACGGATTCAACATTTACACCGACTTTATCACCTCTGGGATACATCATTGCAAGCAACGGCAAGCCCCACCGGTTGCACTCCTTTGCGGTTTTTCCGAGTGATTCAAGCATAAACGATTCTGTTTCTGCACCAATATTTACATGAACGGAGACCGCATCAGCACCCAGTGACAATGCCTCTTCAACGTCACATACAGCTACTTTATGATTGGGTTCAGGGTTAAGTGATGTGGATGCCGACAGGTGTATGATAAGACCAATATCGGTATCTTCGGTTCTGTTTGTTGAGGTTACAATGCCTTTGTGAACAACCGTGGCATTGGCCCCACCTCTAATAACCATATTTACCGTTTTATCAATATCTTGCAAGCCTTGAATCGGCCCCATTGAAACACCGTGATCCATGGGTATAATGACCGTTTTTCCGGACTCCCTGTCGATAATTCTTTTTATTCTGATTTTTTTACCTACATTCATTTTACACCTTCAGTTAATATGTTACATTCCAGGTTGTTTTCTACCAGCAAGTGAGTAGGCTTTGAAACCGCTTCTAATGATCGAACTTTCTGAAACGTCGTGAAAGTAAGTTCCCGTTCATTTTGACAATTTCACACAAAATTCTTGACACTACCAAAAGGATAGTTAAAAACAATACAGGTGTCAAACATTAAGGTAATGTTGAACCGAAACAGCGAGCGCATTCCCCGTAGTTTGCGGCAGGGGACTTTTCAATTTAAAGGAGGATAATATGACCCATGATGTTTATGTAAAACTGACTGAACGATTGAATCAATTTGAAAGTAAGGTGCCGCCCGTGGCGTCTTTTTATGAACTGCTTGAGGAACTGTATACCCCGGAGGAGGCGAATTTGGCCATAAAATTCCCGGAAGGCTCGTTTACATCAGGGGAACTGGCGGATGCGTTAAAAAAAGATGAAGCTGAATTGGCAGAGTTTCTCGAAATAATGGCAAATAACGGTCAAGTCTTTGTCGTCAAAACTGAAGCGGGTGACAACAAATATGAATTGGCGCCATGGATGCCCGGTGTTATTGAGTTTACGATTATCCGAAGGATGGACACCCCAAAGATCAAAACCATATTAAAATTGGTCGAGGCAATGGCAAAGGAGGCAAGGGCGCTCGCCGAACCGCTTATGGGAGATATAGATGCTTTAAAAGCAATGCTTCCCGACCCGCATGTGCGTACCCTGCCTATTGATGAAGCCCTCCCGGACAAAAGGGAAGTTTATCCGTATGAAAATCTTCTTGAGATCATTGAAAAAGAAGAGTCTTTTGCCGCGATGCGATGCTGCTGCCGTCACATGGCAGAGTACCGTGACGATCCTTGTCATGTAGATGGAATTCCGGAATATTCCTGTCTTGGTTTCGGAGTGGTGGCTGATTTTATCGTGGATCGCGAATTTGGCAAGCGGATTACCAAAGAAGCGTGTAAAGAGATACTGGAAACCTGTTCTAAGGCCGGACTGGTACACAATACCAATAATTTTATTGAAGGGATGCAGTTTGTCTGTAATTGTTGCGGCTGTTGCTGCGGTTTTATCAGACAGGTAAAGGAAGTCGGGAACCTCAATATCATAAACGCGTCTAACTTTGTTTCAGTCGTAGCGGAAGAAAGCTGTACCGGATGCGGTGATTGTGTTGAACGATGCCCGGTAGAGGCCATCAGTCTTAAAGATGATGTGGCTTTTGTCGATCAGGATGTTTGCATTGGTTGCGGGAACTGCGTAACCGTATGTCCCTCCGGAAGCCTTTCCATGAATCGCGTCTCGGACGAAAAACCGGAATTGGGAGACCGGAAAATAGGGTTAGGGTATTAAAACAAAAACGGCCAGTCGCTGGAAGGCCTTTAACCTCAATTGATCGTAAACAAAATGAAGAAACTCTGGGGCATCCTCGACTTTCGCTCAATTAAGGTTTAATTATGGTATTTTGAGAAGATCGCCTGTTCAGGTCAACTCAGCTTTCGGTCTCCGGCATTGATCCGAAGCTCTGCCGTATCCGGGAAGTAAGACCATGGAAGTCATCCAATATCATATACAGGCAAGGAATCAGCAGCAGCGTAATACTCGTGGCAAACAAAACCCCAAAACCGAGGCTGATGGCCATGGGGATCATAAATTTGGCCTGAATACTTTTTTCCAGCATAATGGGCGTTAACCCGGCAAAGGTGGTCAAGGACGTGAGAATTATGGCACGAAACCGAAGCTTACCGGCCCGTATAACCGCCGTATGGGGATCAACAGATTCCGTTTTCCGGATTTTGTTGGTCCGGTAAATCAACACCAGGGAATCATTCACCACGACTCCGGACAGACCGACAATTCCCATCAAACTCATCATGCTGACATTATACCCAAGAATGATGTGTCCGATTATGGCCCCGACGAATCCGAATGGAATGGCCGCCATAACCACGATTGGCTGGCTAAAAGATCGAAACGGTATAGCCAGCAAAGCATAAATCCCAAACAGGGCGATAATGAATCCCCTTTGAAGATCAGCAAAAGACTCGGATTGTTCCCTGCCTTCTCCTTCCAAGGTATAGCGGAGTCCCGGATAAATGTTGATGAGGTTGGGTAAAAAACGCCCGACCAGATCGGAGCGGACTTCATTGGCGTTGGCGACGGTTTCGTCCACATCCGCCATCACCTTGATTACCCTTAGGCGCTGAGCCCGCTGAATCGTAGCATACCCTTGTTCCATTTCTAACTGCGCTACCTGGCTGAAAGGAACTTCGTGACCGGTAGGGGTTCGAATCCGCATTTCTTCAGCATTGGAAAGAGATTTACGCTCGGATTCGGGATAACGAACCAGGACTTTGATTTCATCTTTGTCTCGCTGCATTCGCAATGCCTCGGCTCCGTAAAACGCGTGCCGGACCTGTCGGGCCAAATCAGTTAATGTCAATCCCAACGTGCTTGCCATGGGTTTAAGCTTAAGTTGCATTTCCTGTTTGCCGGGCAGGAAACTGTCACTAATATCAAATACGCCCGGATACTCTTTGAGTTTTTCTTTTAGCTCATCGGCAGCAGCTAACAGCTGTTCATTATCATCAATGGAAAGGTGTACTTCAATGGCATTTCCGGCGCTGTGAATATCGCTTCTGAAGCTGACGGATTCGGCATCCGGTATGTCACCTGCTTTTTTACGCCAGCGATTGATGATCTCCATGGGACTTAAGTCGCGCTCTTCGGCATCTAATAGTTGAATCCACACTTGGGCCAAATGCCCGCCGATATCGCTTGTCGCGCTATGCCGGCCGAACTGTCCGCCCACCACGGATATGCTGTGTTCAAAATAGGAAGGCGAGCCTTCGGGCTGCTGCTGATCGATCTCTAACAATACTTCCCGGGCGGCCTGCTCGTAATGCTCGACAATCTCATAGGTCCGTTGGGCAGGGGTACCCGACGGCATGGTGATCAGACATTCCAGCGTGTCCCCTTCAATTTTAGGGAAAAATGTGAACTTGATCCATCCGGCCTGCCAGACGCCCAATGTCAGAAGGAGTATGGCGACTCCAAAGGCCACGGCGGCATATCGCCATTTTACAACAATTTCCAATAGCCTGGCATATGGTCCGTTAATGACCCGTTTGAGCCACCGAGAAGACCGTTTTTCCCGCTTGGTTCCTGAAGCATTTTGGGATTTTAAAACTTTGGATCTGGACAAATGGGATGGAAGAATGAATAATGATTCCACCAGTGATCCCAACAATACCAGGATCACCACGATGGGAATATTACGCGTCATTTTTCCCATCATTCCGCCGGTGTTAAAAAGCGGTAAAAATGCGACCATAGTTGTCAATACCGCGAATATAACCGGTTGCCCGACATCCAGGGCTCCTTCCACAGCGGAGGGTAACGCCTTTAATCCTTCTTCATGTTTTCGATAAACATTTTCACCCACGATAATGGCATCATCCACCACAATACCGAGAATCATAATAAAGGCAAAAAGCGATATCATATTGATGGAAACATCGAATTGGGGTAAAAACATCAAGCCGGCGGCAAAAGATATGGGGATGCCGAGGGTTACCCAGAAAGAGAGCCTTATGTCAAGGAAAATTCCCAGGATAATAATGACCAGAATCAATCCCATCAACATGTTTTTCATGAGGAGTTCGATACGGCTTTTCAGAATTATGGACATATCGGCAAAATACTCGATTTCAACACCTTCAGGGAGGCTGGGCCGGATTTTTTCCATATAGTCTTTTACGGCTTTGGCTACGGAGAGCGCACTCTGATCGGCTACCCGGAAGACATTGATCATGGCAGCGGGTTTACCCAGAAAGTGGGCAAACACATCGATGTCTTGAAATCCGTCCTTTAATTCAGCGATCTGGTCTAATGTCACCCGACTGCCGTCAGGACGATTGATCACGGCAATATCGCGGTAATCATCGGCATAATACCGCTTTCCTTTGGTCCGAATCAGAATTTCTCCGCCTTCGGTTTTAACGCTCCCGGCAGGAAGGTCAAAGCTGCTCCGCGCGATGATTTCAGCCACTTGGCCAAGGGTCAGTGTGTACTGCTGTAAAGTCGATTCGGAAATTTCAATATGGATTTCTCTTTCACGAACCGCGGAAACATTCGCCTGTGTAACTCCCGGCAGATTAGTCAGGTCGTCATTAATCTTTTCCGCAATATGTTTAAGGCTCGATTCCGGAATGTCTCCATAAATAGCCAGATTGATAACCTGGGATCGGCGGACAATTTCTCGGACGACTGACTGCTCCGCCTCTTCCGGAAATGTGGTGATACGGTCGACTTCCGCCTTGACCTCATCCAGGAGATTCTTTAAATCCCAGTCCTTCATTACTTCGACGATCACCAGGCCGTATCCTTCTCGAGTGGAAGAATCGATTCGCTTAATGCCGGCAAGACCTGCAATTTGTTCTTCAATTCTTCGCACCACCCCTTCTTCAACCTCTGCCGGTGAAGCGCCGGGATATACCGTTGATATGCTGATTTTATCCAGGGCCATGTCCGGAAAAACTTCCAGCTTGATGCTGGTGGCAACGAGGATTCCACCCAATAATAAAAATATCATTAGCAGGTTGGCGGCCACATGATTTTCCGCAAACCAAGTAATGGCTCCTTTCATTATTTACGCCCTCCATTATTTGCCGATATGCCGCGAACTTTCATCCCATCCGTAACCTCTTTTATGGGAGAGACAACAATCTTTTCACCGTCTGAAAGGCCGCCCTTGACCACAATTCCCGAATGTAAACGCCGGGCCACATCAACCGTTCGAAATTCAAGCCGGTTGTCTTGATCCACAACCCAGACAATGTTATCTTGATGAAGGGCGGATCGTGGAATAATGACGCTGTCCGGGATAGACCGCCCTTCAATATCAACTGTTGCGAAAAGGCCGGGAACCAACGGCGGCTTTCGGGCATAGGGGTGTTTCACCCGCACCACGATGTTAATCATCCGGGTTCGTTCATCAATTTTTCCTTCAGCCCGAACAACGGTTCCTTCCCAGGTTTGGGGCCGGCCGGCGATATCTACATTGACCGTGGCCTTAGAAAGATTTGTTTTTTCGGGACTGACAATATTTTTTGCAGGATCGCCGACCGAAAGACCGGGAGTTCCTGCTGTTTGTTTCAGCGTTCGGGTTGCGTCGTTGTGTTCCTTCGGGGTCACTTTAATAATTAGAGCCGCTTCACCATCTTTTACCTTGTACGCCATTGCACTGCTGAGATCCATTACCACGCGAACTTTTTGTTGAGGTTCGGTATGTTCCGCTATTCTTATTCTTTTTAAGCCGTTTCCGCCCACCGTAAACGTATCATTCTTTTTTATGTAATCGACGTTGTATAAATCAATCACAAGCCTGTCTTGATTCACCCTAAAAATCTTCGGGTTTTTAATGTGGCCGTTCCCTTCTATCGTAATACGATATCCTTCGCCATCTTTGACACAAGTGATGTTTTTAACTCTAGTCGCATTCGTTATTAAATCGGATTTTACCGCTGTCTCTTTTTCATTGACCGGTGTAAAGCCGGGCACGTGAAACCATAGCAGCGTCTCATTTTCCATTGGCAATACGATTTCAGCCGCATCAATGGAATAAAGTGCTGCAACCGGCTGTCCGGGTGAGACAAACTGCCCGATATCCACGTTTTTTTGGCTAACCCGTCCGTCAAAGGGGGCTTTGAGCCGGGTTCTCTCCAGGTTTAACCGGGCCCTTTCCAGTTCCGCCCGATTTGCAGCAAGGCTGGCTTTAGCGGTTTCAAGTTGCGGCTCTTTCGCCACCAGTGGCGGGGCCGGGGTGTTAGGGTGCAGTTCTTGCCACTCCGACCGGGACACCGCGGACTCCTGCTCTTGAAATACGAATTTGCTTTGCGCGTCTTTGACCCTTGCTTCAGCAAGCGTTACGGCTATACGGTAATCAGCCGGATCGATCCTCAGCAGTATATCGTCTTTTTTAAAGGCTCCGCCATTCACCAAAACCGGTGATACAAAAACGGCCTTGCCCCCAACTTGAGGAACCAGTTGAATTTCCTGTAAGGGTCGTACCGTTCCATGTCCTTGAATCGGCACTGAAATGGTTTTGGTGTGAACGGTTATGGTTCTTGCCAGGGGAACCGCTTCCGGCGGTTTCTGTTTTTCCATTGGCGCCCGACTCGCTTTTAGAAGACAGTTCCCTATTCCTCCGATAGCGATCAGGAACAAAACCAAAAAACATTGTACCAGTCTTTTTGTTGTTTTTTTCATAAATTACCACTCTGAATATAGTTTTAATTAAACCGTGAGCTGCAGCAAGTTACGGGACATGCACTGGTTTTATGGGTTTTTCAGTTGCCCGGTCTAAATCAGTCCAACCGCCTCCTAAAGCCCGGTGAAGGGTCACACGGTTCTGCATGATGGCAAGGGCCGATAGTATGAGTTCTTCTTCGGCGCGGAATCGGGCTTGAATCGCGTCCAGTACCGTAAGATAATCCACCAATCCCCGCTCATACCGAAGTCCTGCAATTTTTAAAGTGGCCCGGGCCTCGTACAAAAACTTCACTAATTGCTCTCGGCGCTCAAATTGTTGCTTTCGAGTTAAAAGCGCGTTTTCCACCTCGGCAAAAGCATTGAGGACGGTTTTTGCATAGTCGGAAACTCCCTGGATATATCGTGCTTCTGCAATTCGCTGACCGGCCTTTCGCTGACCGGCGTCAAACAGCGGCTGAAGGATTCCTGCGGAGAGTTCCCACAGCTCGCTGCCCGGGGTGAACAATCGGTCGAGCTCACCACTGGAATAGCCGTAATTTCCGGTTAATGTAATCATGGGAAATCTTATGGCCTTAGCCACCCCTACCCGTGCATTTAAGGCCATAAGGTTCGCCTCTGCCGCTCGGATATCGGGCCTTCGCAAAAGGAGTTCCGACGAAAGACCGGGTTTAACAGGTGCCAGACGCCGGTAATAGTCTTCGGGCTGAACCCGCGGCGGCCTGGTTTCCGGATATTTTCCGCATATAACGGCTATTCCGTTCTGGTTGATTCCTAACGTCTGATACAGGAACGGTTGTAGGGATTTGGCTTGAGACAAGGACCGGCGGGCCTGTCTTACTTCGAGGGCCCCGGTCAGGCCGGCTGCATACCGTTTTTCAACCAGGTTCAAACTGGTATGAAAGTTTTTGATACGGAGCTCGTTGAGCTGAATTTGCCGTTCTAAAGATTCTATTTTAAGGTATCGGCTGATAGCCTCGGCTACGATGCTTTGGGAAACCGTTCGGCGATTTTCTTCCGCTCTAAGGAGGTCGGCCCGGGCGGCCTCATCGGCCCTGGACAAGCGACCCCAAAGGTCCAGCTCAAAAGTTGCCGGTACAGACATGACGTAAGAACTGGATGTTATCCGTTGACTGGCTTCTTGAAACTCGAGTTGTCCCCCCGCTGAAATGCCCGGAATCACTGTATTCACATTTACCTGGTTTCTCCGGGCTTGACCGACAATGTCCAGGGCCGGAAAACGACCGGCACGGGCCTGAACCAAACGTCCCTGAAATTCCAAGACCAATGCAGCTGTTTTTTGAATATCCGGGCTGAATTCCAGTACGTCGGCGACCAGACGATTGATTTGAGGGTCATTAAATGCCTCCCACCAGCGATCCGTTTCTTCGGTTTTTGATGACCTGTCGGCATCCGCATGAAGATAGCTTTCCGGCACTTGAAATTGGAAGTCCGGCCGTTTATAATCCGGCCCCACCTTCATACATCCGACGAATGTAAGGCCTATTGCCGCCATTATGAATAAACCGATACGCGTTCGCCTCATTCAGTTTCTTCCTTTTCGTTTACTCCCAGACCGTTTAAAGAAAACTCAATAACATGGTCCACCAAACAGTCCTTAAAATCTTGGTTATATTCTTTCCCGGTGAATCGACTCACCGGGATTTGGGCACGACAAAAATACAGTACCATAGATAACATGCTTAGGATATTAAGTTTTAAATGTTCCTCATCAATACTGCCAGGACAATATTTCTGAAGTAAGGTATACAGTTTTTGAAGGAACGGCATCATGCCTTCTTCGAAAAGTATTTCAAACGCACCGGTCGGATCGGTCAATTCACGCCCCATTAATTTGGCGTGAAGCTGATGTTCTTCATCGAGAAACGAACTTTTAAAAAAGGATGTGGCAAATGCAGAGATAATCTCTCGGATAGAAATATTCTCCTGGTCTGTCAGGATTGCATCAAAGATCGTTTGTACCTGTTTAACCCTCGGTAGGAGGCGGAACCGGAACACATCAAAATAAAGGTTTTTTTTGTTCCCAAAATAATAATTCACTGCCGCAAGATTGCAATTCGCCTCATGGGTTATTTCCCGGACACTCACTGCGGCGAATCCTTTCATTGCAAATAGCTTTTCAGCCTCATTTAACAATCGTTCACGTGCAGTGCCGTTAAGATCATTATTGGTCACGGTTTTTACCTCATGTTGGGTTAAACGTGAAAAAAAACGATCGTATAAAACAATCATTTTAAACATATTTATGAAACGATCGTTTTAATGTCAAGCCTTTTTTGATGGTCTCGTAAAAAGTCGTCGCCCCTGC
>JAUXEW010000253.1 GCA_030620375.1 Desulfobacteraceae bacterium
CATAGCCTATGGTCTCTGACCTGGCCCTGAGGACCAGGTTTTTTAAAGAAAAATAAACTACAAGCTGAAAAAGACTCCAATAAACATTGAGGGAGTGTCAAGTATTTTCTGTATTTTTGTGTGGAGAAGTATAACGGTCAGAAGCAGCGCCTTATGATAAAAATCATTCTTTAATGGTCGATATGCCGAAAGGAATGTAAGCAGGGCACCAACCTATTGCAGCTGTGAGAATCGGAATCACTCCGATGACCCCCCACCAATTTTGGAAATAAATCCCGATTGCAATAATTCCAATTCCTATAATGATCCGTATAACTCTATCCGTTTTCCCAATATTGCGTTTCATTTTTTTCCTCCCAGGTTGAATGCATTTAAAGAATATATTCCAAGCTCGTCTGGAAAAATCCATGGATGTCTAACAATTGTCCCAGCACCAATCCAATACATGATCAAACTTCTTTTTGCAACAATACCGATTCCGATTAAAAAATAGACCACACCAAACAATGCAGCCCCAATTACGTGCCCTTCAGGTGGGTAAACATAGAGTTGTGTAACGTGAGTTACCCCTGAAATCACCAAAAGAGTACCTGCTATGGCCCTTAATTTAGTTTTTTGTCTATTCTTCATTCTGTTTCCTAACAATTATACGGATCCGTATAAAACCCCATTATTAACCTTATAAATATCACAAAAATGGCGAAGACAACAAGTGATAAGCCTCGCCATTGGCGAGGAGACTTTGAAACAAATCCTAGTGTACTTTGCGTTTCTGCCCTTTCCAGTATGTTTCACGAATGACCCGTTTTAATATTTTACCGGCAGCGCTTTTCGGAAGATCATTTACAAAATCGATGGACTTCGGTGTTTTCATGCCGCCCAGACGTTGACGGCAAAAATCCTGCAATTCTTTTTCAGATACGCGTGAACCCGGGGAGCAGATAATTACAGCTTTTACCGCTTCTCCCCACTTTTCATCGGGAACACCAATGACGGCGCAATCCTGAATATCCGGATGCGCCAATAATACCTGTTCAATTTCAAACGGAAAAATATTGAACCCACCGGAAACCACCATGTCCCGCTTACGGTCCACAATATAGAAAAACCCATCGTCGTCTCTATACCCAATGTCGCCCGTGTGGTGCCACCCGTTTTTCTGAATTTCGGCTGTGGCCTCGGCATCGTTAAAATAGTACTTCATGGCGGTAGGCCCTCTTAAAACAATTTCACCTTTTTCATTCGGTCCTGAAATATTATCATTATGATCAACGATCTCTAAAGCATCGATAATTTGAGATTGCCGCCCACAGGATGCCAGTCGATGCCGTTTTGACGTGTTTGAAAGCGCTTCCGCATAATCTTCAGGTGGCATGCAGGTAATCGGCAGCCCGGCCTCGGACTGACCGTACATCTGAACCATTACCGGCCCAAACAGATTCATGGCCTCTGAAATTTTTTCAGGCGCCATGGGTGCCGCACTCGAAATGAAATACTTAAGTGAACTGTAATCAATTTCCTTTGCCCGGGGATATTTCAATAACATATAGGTCAACGTCGGCGGCAGGAACATCAACGTAATTTTATGCTGCCAAATGGCGTCAAGAATTAAATCCAGGTCCGGCCTTGCCATCATCACATTGGTGCCGCCCTGGGACAGGGTGTAATTTGCGATGAGACCGCCCACGTGAGTTATGGGCGCTACTGCCAGGTAAACCGGTGGTTTTTTAAAGTGGAGGGAAAGCGTTATCCCTAAAATTGACAATGCCAACCAGTGGTGGGATGAAACCGCCAGCTTTGGGCTTCCGGTGGTGCCGCCGGTAGCAGCCTGAATACCGATATCATTATCATCTATTTTGATCTGCGGCATCATTTCAGATTCACCCTTTATCCAGTTCTCAAGGTAAGTTCCATTTTCATCTTCCTTGTCAATGCAGATGACGTTTTTCAGGCTGTCCACCTTTTCCTTGACCGATTTGACCAGATCGGCCGTGGTGCTGTGATAGAAAAGGAGTTCGACTTTGCCGCGATTGAGAACATCGATAATATTTTCCGGGGCGTCCCGTAAATTGACATTACACCAAACGGCATTTGCACGCATAGCCCCAAGCTGAACCGTCATGGCCAATCCACTATTGGGACTGATACAGCTGAAACGAGAATCCTTTCCGTTACCTTCGTTCAAGCAAGCCCTGGCAACACGGTTGGATAAAATCTGAGCCGCCTTGTAGGTGATATCTCCCCCTTCTCCGGTAAAAGCAAGCTTTTCAGGATAATTTCTAACGCTTCGGTCAAACATCTGGATTACGTTCATAGCCCCGTCCTCATTGAATTTATGAATGCGGTTATATCGTATTTATGTAACGGAGACCAAATTGCGGCGCTCGATTCCGCCAACAATCATTTATTGGAGCAAAGACCTTCATTGGCTGCATCCTCTAAGATCTATTGGCCAAGTGCCGTTCACTTCTTTGCCTCTTGTAAGATAATAGCTGTCAAATAGATTGACCGTTGGGTCACAATGAGAAGTCACCAGTTCCAGGACGGTGCCAATTGGGGGAAGCTCAGAATTGTCCGTGCTTGTGATCATGCCGTATTCATCGCCGAACCAGTTATACTCCAATGCGGAATTTTCAGGCACGATAACTTGTGGCTTTCCACCATCTTTGTAGAGTGACTTTAGTCCTGCATCTACCGTAACAAGACCTTCGTGGTTGGCGCTGATAACCGTTGTGAGCAGTCGCAAGGCTGGGTCGAACGATACAAATCGCGCATCGTTATCAGCCGATCCGATCTCAAGATACTCTGTGTCCATGCACGCATACGATCCGACCTGCAGCTCCGATATCTCGGGAACAGCGAGATCGATGTCAAACGTTCCTGTGCCGGAAGCGCTAAAGATGGTGCAGGTTGGCACGGTTGCCCGAAGTTCGCGGAAGACACGGATAGCTTCCTTCAGGCATTGGTAGGAGGTGTGCTTTCTCGTGTCATAAGAACGAATGTGTTGGACGTGGCCGGCGTAAGCCTGAATTCCCAGAAGACGAAGGTGTGGAAGGGCGACGATCCGGTCAGCCAATGCCAATGCGTCGGGCGGCCTTACGCCGGTCCGATTCAAGCCGACATCCACATCAAGGAGCACATCCATGACCATGCCTCTTGTGCGCAGTACTGCATCGAGCAACTCAATGTTGCCGGGGTGATCCACCACGACCATCAGGGACGGGGACGTTCTCAAGAGATCGACAAGCCTTTCTATCTTACGGGGCGTCACCACCGGCCCGGTAAGAAGGATATTATCAAGACCTGCCTTCACCAATGCCTCGGCTTCAGAGACCTTTGCGACGCAGACACCGATTGCCCCGGCCCCGATTTGCATCCGGGCGAGAGATGAGCACTTATGTGTCTTGACATGGGGTCGGAGATTCTTGCCGGCATGCTCGACAGCGGCCTGCATCTTCTGAAGGTTTTGTTCAAGGACATTCATGTCCAGCACTAGGCAAGGCGTGTCAAGGTCTGACTTGTATTTTCCGGTTGAGGCCATCTGGATTCCTTTCGCTCCAATGGTTGAAGTAACCAGCGCCGGTTTTTTTGGCGTCTAGTTAGTGCCCATCCAGAAATGGTCTTTTTGCCCAATCTCATCGTTATGCGAAAAAAATAATCCTCGGAATATCAAACATATGCCTCCGGTTATTTTTTTCGCAGGCCTTGATCTTGAACAAAAATCTTCATTTCTGGATGGACACTAGTTAATTTATACAGAATTTTTTTTTAAAGACAGGCTTTTTACAGGCTCACCTATTTGGATAAGGTAATAATGTCAATAGATAATTTTGTTTTTTTGCATAAAAAACAGAATGAAAATTCTCGCAGCAAGCAACGGGGAATGCACTCGCTGTTTCGGTTCATAAAGGCCGGATTTTATGATGCAAATCTTATTTTTTAATGGAGATTCATATTTCGGATGTTATCACAAAGGTTCCTACTTGACACCGAAAACCCTTTTTTCTATGGTACTTACGGCATCTGAAACCGGCCAATTCATAAATTAGGATAAGGAATGAATTCAGCGGAAAAAATAAATTTCCGCCATGACACACGTAACGGCTGGTTTACGCACTTAAAAGGAGGGATAACAATGCA
>JAUXEW010000211.1 GCA_030620375.1 Desulfobacteraceae bacterium
ATGAAAGACACCTTTTTCAGGCAGGCTATAAAAATATATACAGAAAGGTTCAACAGCAGTTGTCCGATTTGGTTGATCCGGAAATGCTTTTGGATCGAACCATCAATTATGGGTTGTATTACGTTTGTCACTACCTCACCACCGGGAAAGAGCTGGCGCGCGAGATTCTCAATGAAAATATTGAAAGATCCGCCATTAGGGTCGGTATTCCGGTGAAACTCGGATTTCACAGCAGGCCGAGTCTTTTGGTGGCTAAAATTGTTCAACATTATGGCGGACAGGTTGAACTCTGTGTAGGAGAAGATCGCTTTGACGCGAGTAGTGTTTTGGATATCCAATGGGCAGGCGGGAAAATAAGCAAGGAAAATATTGCGGAAGTTTTTTTCGAGGGTGACACACGTGCGCTTACGGATATTGAAATACTGGCTGGTGCAAACTACGGTGAAGACAGTATGGGGAAAGGGGTTCCGTTGCCTAAAGAATTGGGCTATCTCAAATAGCCGGTTATTAACCATACAACCCTAATTAAGCGAAAGTCGAGCTAATCCAAGAATCGTTTACATTCAATAAGCATAAAATTTATGGTTTCAGCGATTATTGTGGCCGCCGGCGAGGGTGTCCGAATGAAAGGGACAATACGCAAGCAGTATCTGGTGCTTGAAGGGATTCCGATATTGGCCCGTACGCTCATGAAGTTTAATGACTGTTCCGAAATCGAACAGATCCTTCTGGTGGTTCCGGCGGAAGATGTTGACTTTTGTAAAGCTAACATACTTTCACTGTTTAAGCATAATAAGCCGATTAAACTGGTTGTAGGAGGCAGAGAGCGGCAGGATTCTGTCTATCATGGTATTGTTGCTTTAGAAAAGGAAAATGGCGTAGTGGTTGTTCATGACGGCGTTCGTCCGTTTGTGACCTGTGAAAAAGTGTCAATGTGTATAACCGCTGCACAACAATATGGGGCTGCTGTTCTTGGGGTTCCGGCCCACGATACGCTAAAACAGGTCGATGATGCAGGGATTGTAAAGACGCTTGAAAGAAAAGATGTATGGTTTGCCCAGACTCCCCAGGTATTTCAGTATAGGCTGCTTCGAGAAGCACATGAAAAAGCGAAACGGGATGCATTTGTGGGAACTGATGATGCTCTGCTGGTGGAACGAATGGGAAACACAGTCAAGATGATAATGGGAGACAAGCTGAATTTAAAAATCACTACCCCTGATGATTTGGCCTTGGCAAAGGCTATCCTTCATGCGACGAATGGAGGGGAGAAATGATGGTTGTCTTTTTCTACCGGCTATCGTCGTGTTCCACCAAAAACTTACATTAGTTTTTCTTTCGAAAATGGGTTTCGGGTAATACCCTGCTCGACTTTCCTGTACTGGAAATTCCCTTGGAAATTACCAGGGATTTTCCAATACTTACACCATCGCTCAATACGATATCATCCTGACGAGAAACATTTCGGGAAAAACGGGTGGTGTGCGGATATTTATAGATCATATGTTTTTTTAACAATGGATCTCCTATTCTCAACAAAGCTTTCTCGGCCCTGGGCAATTTCCCCTTTTTCGATTTCGATTTTAGTTTAGAACGAAAACCCTCGATTACACCGATGGCAAAGTCTGTCTTGCGATGTTGATTTAATTTTTTTTCAATATTGTAAACTTTCCACTGATACTGAATATAGTTCCGAATAAAATGGTAAACATACGCGGCAATTTTAATATTGGGCTTTGTCCCGGTGATTTCCATGACCTGACCCATTTTGCCTTTTTCAAGAACATACACGGACACCCACATCCCTTCAATAAAATAGAATTCCTGGAGCAGGCGTGCCAGGTGATATTCATTACGAGTATGGCGTAACGCCGGTTTGCCTAGAAATATACTGATAAAATTTCGTTTTTCAGCTTTTGCAAACAGATCGATATTGTATTTTTCGATCAATTCGTGGGCCTTGACCATTGCCGCTTCAGCCTCATGTTGATTCTGACTTTCAGCCAGCGCCATGAGCTTTTTGATTCGACGCAGCCTTTTGTCTTCAACACTGTCAGAACTGTGAGATATTTGTTCATCCAGTGTTCGGTGTTTCCCCGATGCCTTTGCGTTGGCTCTTAATAGGCGACAGGCCTTCTTAAAAGTCGGGCCATGCGGGGGTTCATTTTTCGTCCCCAATGCTTGATCAGCCATCTGGTGAGCCATTTCATGCAAAAGAACGTCGCGAACGGCATCCCAGGGATGGTTCATGACCAGGCTTCGACTCAAACAGATTTCTCTTTTTTGGGGCGACCAGTGGCCCAATTTGGATTTTAAGTCCTTAAGAGAAAACAAGGGTTTTGTCATGAGGTTTTTATGATGCTCATCAAGGACCCATAAGGCTGTTTCCCACTCGCAGGAAAGCCCATGAAGGATGCGATGTTCCAGTTTTTCCTGAATAGCGGATGGGTTATGTTGGTATACCGGCATGTTAATCTATTTGGATTATCTCCCGATTAGTTGGTGTTAATTAAGGCAAAACAAATGGGTTATCTCCAATTGAGCAGGCATATTATCCCAGAGGGTACAAGGGGTCAAGGATTGAAGCCTCCCCGCAGCAAGCTACGGAGAATGTGCTCGCATTGCTTGTTCAAAAGAGCGAAAACGAAGCTCTGGGCCAAAAGATACCGTTTATGGATGGGCACTATCTAATGACAGCATGCAGATAAAACTGATTGACCCGAAAATAAAATAGTGATTAATTCTGTTTTTAAAGGTTTCAAAAGGATTGCGGCTATAGAAAAAAGACACATCCGGACAAGCCGGAAAGAACCGGTTGCATGGCATAAGGATTAAGCCATTCGGAGTAATGCCGGCATTCAAAGAATTTTTTTTGCCGCAAAAATCACAAATGTGACGGTTAACGGATTATAATTGGGAAAAAAATGGCTAATCTTTCTGAAGCTACCCGAGAAATCATGTGGAACATACCGTCTCTCCTGCCATTGTATGTCTTACTGTTCATCACATTACTGATTTTTGGATATGGCGTATATCAACGGGTCAGCCTGTGGAAGCGAGGAAAATCGCATGATGAGAGATTTTCCCAACTATCCAAACGTCTCTGGATAATGATTCAAGCCGCTCTATTTCAGAAAAAAGTATTTAAGTCCTTATATCCCGGTGTTTTCCATGGTTTTTTCTTTTACTCCGTTGTAATCCTTTTTATAACAACGGCTGTAATTGGCATGGACTATGATTTTGGCACTTCATTGTTTAAAGGGAAAATTTATGTTATTTTAACCATTGCATCGGAAACGGCGGGTTGTCTTATCCTAATCGGCGTTATCATGGCTTTATGGCGGCGACATGTCGTAAAACCAAAGACGCTGGAGACCACGTATGCCGATACCGGGTGGTTGTTGTTTTTAGCCCTCATCGTTATCACCGGGTTTTTAGTGGAAGGGTCAAGAATTACGGTGGCGGGAGATCAATGGCCGTGGTTGTCTCTTGTGGGATATTTGACTTCCGTTCTCCTGACAACATGCCCCTTTGATTTTGGAATAACCGGTCATTCTATCCTTTGGTGGCTGCACATCCTTTTGGTTTTGGTATGGATTGCAGCCATTCCGTATACGAAGTTTTTCCATATATTGGTTTTACCGGCGAATGCATTTTTAATTAAACTAAAGCCTGCCGGCGAACTTTCTCGAATAGATTTCGACGCATTAATGGAAAGCAAAGATTTTGACGAGGAAGCGTTTACGGTCGGTATCAGTAGTACAGGGGATTTTTCATGGAAGCAGAGAATGGACTTGGACGCCTGCGTATCCTGTGGAAGATGCGAAGCAATATGCCCGGCGTTTATGGCGGACCAGCCTTTGTCACCGAAAAAGTTCATCTGCAGCATGAGGGACCTGGTTCGACATGCGGAAGTAGATTGGAAATACAGTCGACATAAAGAGGTCGATATCAGAGAAATTGTCAATCATGCATTTGACGAAAATTTTATCTGGCTATGCCGGACCTGTCTAGCCTGTGTGGCGGTATGTCCTTCTTATATCGAACATATGGATACATTGATTGAAATTCGCCGCAATGAAGTGGGCATGAAGGGTCGATTGCCGATTCAGGCATCTAACGCATTGAAAACCATGGAAAGCCTCGGCAATCCGTTTGGTCCGCAGAATGAGCGAATCAATTGGGTGAACACATTGGATATTCCGGTTGTCGGGCCTGGTGAATCGACAGATGTGATTTATTGGATGGGATGCTTTACCACACTGGATCCCACTAAGCAAAGGATTGCAACAGACCTGTGTCAAATGCTGAAAAAATTCGATATTGAATTTGGTGTTTTGGGGGAGGGGGAACGGTGTTGCGGCGATCCGGCAAGGGTTATGGGTGAAGAATATCTGTTTCAGACCATTGCTAAAGAGCAGGTTGTCGAATTAAATAAGAGAAAATTTAATACATTGCTGGTATCCTGTCCGCATGGATACACGGTGTTGAAAAATGAATATCCGCAGTTCGGGGGAAATTACAATGTCGTTCATTACACTGAATATTTATACGAAATGTTTCAGAACAGATTACGATACCGAACGAACGGAGAAAAACGGGTGGTGACCTACCATGACCCATGTTACCTGGGGCGATATCAACATATTTATGAAGCGCCTCGGAAACTGATATGTGCCATACCCGGTATTACCCTGGTTGAAATGAAAAACCATAAGACGGAAAGCCTTTGTTGCGGCGGTGGCGGCGGACATTTTTGGATGGATATCAAAGTGGGGGAACGGATAAATAATTTAAGGGTTAAACAGGCCCTTGCCGCAGGAGCTGATACCATTGTTACGGCCTGTCCGTTCTGTTTGCACATGTTGGAAGATGCGGTAAAACAGATGGATTTGGACAATAAAATTCAGGTGATTGATATTATTGGCTTACTGAATGCCTATAGCAGGGTTTGAGGCAATTCGTCATCCGTACCGTCCAGTTGGTGGGACCCTCTTCTACAACTAATTTACAAGAAGAACCATGTCTAATTATTTATGACCTCATTAA
>JAUXEW010000195.1 GCA_030620375.1 Desulfobacteraceae bacterium
ATGGCCGGTGATGTGCTGGTTGAAAAATCGGCATAATTGGTATGCGTCCGGATGAATCGGAACTGTGCCATCTGTACTCCTTTTTAGAAGCCGGCGAAGCTTTCCGCCGTAGGCAGCGGGGAATCGTCGAGCGTAAAAACTTTATATTGATTAAAAATCAAAAATTCCTTCCCTCCCGTTCGTCAACCACCAATGGTCCGGTTTCAAGCGAATCAACGATTGAAATCCGGTTGAACGTTAAAAGGGTTTCTTGTTTCAGTCTTTTTAAGAGCGCATCAATTTGAGCATCGGCATTCTCATTTCCTTCGATAATCAATGAAAGATTATCCACCCCTTTTATCTCACGAACCTTCACCCGATATTGATTCGAAACATCGGGAAACTCCCGAAGAATAGTCCCCACCTGAGACGGCCAGAATTTCACACCTTTTATTTTTAGCATTTCATCGGTTCTCCCTAACACGCTTTTGGGTAAAGTAAATTCTCTGCCACACCGGCACGGCTTGTTCTCCATAACGGTCAGGTCACCGGTGCGATATCGAAGCAAAGGTGACGCTTCTTTGTACAAATGGGTTAAAACAAGCTCTCCCTTTTCGCCATAGGGAACCTTTCTTCCAAACTCAGGCTCAATGACTTCTGCATAAATAAAATCGTCCATAATGTGAAGGCCGGTCTCATTCCGGCAGCTCCGGGCAATGGGCAAACAGGCCGCCATGCTGTATGAATCAATAATGGTAATCTTTTTTTGAAATGCCTGGCGCACCTTTTCGGCATATCCTTCTACCGATGTAAAAGGCTCGCCACCGACAAATAAAATCCGAACACCCGGAATCCCCTGGGCGGCAAGCTTTATCGAAAACGTAGGATTGGATATTAAGACCGTCACTTGATAGTCGTTAATCAATCTGACCGCCCTCTCGGACTCTCCGGGCCCTAAGGGAATCACCTTTGCTCCGTAATGTTCCAGCTGGTTCTGATAAAATAGCCCGGCGACAAAAAGATGATATCCAAAAGTGACGGCACAAATGTCCCCCTTTTTTACTCCGGCGGCCTCCAATGACCGTGCACAAACGTCATGCATGAATTTAAGATCGTTATTGGTGTGATAAATCGGATACAACATCTTTCCTGAGGGAGAAAAATTTACCCGTGTCACGTTTTCGGAATATAGTGAACATGTTTCAGGTTCTTGTTTTAATTCTTCCAAAAGTTCAGGGCTGGTCGTAAACGGAATGTTTTCGAAATCTTCCAGTGTCTTTATATCCGACGGTTTGATGCCTGCCCCGTCCAACTTCTTTTTATAAAAATCCATCTGATAAAGTGTTTCGATCTGCTTTCTTAAACGGTTCACTAAGTTGGTATTCATTTTATACCTTCACCACATCATATAAAAAAATTTACAGCGGACAGCAAAATCGGTTTTCTGGATGGACACTGGTTAGGTGGATGTATTATTAACCACAATTTGAATATTTTTCAAGCTATGATTTGAAGTGCGGCAACTCTCGGTGGGATGGCATTAATATGCCGGATTGACGTTACGCGGGTGGATATGAAACCGTTGAGAAACG
Source organism: Desulfobacteraceae bacterium (assembly GCA_030620375.1). Lineage (GTDB taxonomy): Bacteria > Desulfobacterota > Desulfobacteria > Desulfobacterales > UBA5616 > JAUXEW01. The sequence goes on from JAUXEW010000195.1 coordinate 1,572, forward strand.
CCCCCTTTTATTTTATGTCGGTTACACCTTCGATTAACGGATCACACTAACCGAAACAGGGGAATTGGGGTTGGCTGTACGGGTGGCATTCGGGCCGCTATGAATAGTCCTGAATTGCTCTATTTCTTGCCGTGCCTTAACCAATTCCTCACTGGTGATTCGGAGTCGTTCCGCCAGGGCTTCGGCAAACACACGGTAAAGCAGGTAGCAAAATGCAACCTGATCCTTTCCGGATATTTTATTTATTTGATCGGCATCAGTTGTCAAACAAACCGTATCGCTCTCAGCATATACAGAAGCTGATCTGTCGGCATGGCCCAATACCCCAATTTCACCAAAGATGTCTCCTGATCGTTTTAATGTCGCCAGTTCCTTCCCTTCTTTGGCAATGCGGACTTTACCCGACAGTAAAAAATATAGAAATGAATCGGAGTCCCCTTCTTTAATAATCAGTTCTTTGGCCTCGTATTTTCGTATCTTGCTCCGTCTAAGAAGTTCGGAAATATCCTTGGTGTCAAACTCCTTTAAAACAGGCACCGACATAAGTTTTTGGATGTTATCAGCATTGACCTTAAGATATCTTGATTCTTGCATTGCCGTCCTCCATCCCTCCTTTTAGTTAAAAAAGCTAATACTATTATCGGCTTATTTCATTTTTTCATAAATTTAATTCTCAATTTGGTTCATTAACAATCAAGTTTTTGTTTGGTTCCGGCTCGTCCGGGCTAGAAATCACCACGAACGGTCGAAATGAAGCAAACGCCACCGGAAGAACTACTTGACGAAGATGTAAGTTTCAACAATTCCCATCCGCCTTCAGGGAGGTTATCATTCGGAACCGTCATCAAGTTCATGGGATTGGCGGTTCCCAGGTAAAGGGCTTCATCGGCAATCATGGTTCGAATACCGTAATTGGTATAATTACCGACCCCCTGAAGGTCTTCGGGTACTGCGTCTGAATTCGAGGACGCAAACCGATAAAGATCGGCACCGTAAAATCTTGACAAGTCAATAGAATCCAAAAACTCCGGAAGTTCTATATCACCTGCATCAGGAAAAAATTGCCGGATAATGTCTGCGGCATTTTCTTGAACATCTCCAATAAGATAGCTCCAGTCCATTGTGCCGACGTAAAGCTGGCCCCCAAACACCGACATGGTCCACGTGTAATTGTTAAAAGGATTACCAAAACCCGACGGGCCGTATTTCGGAGCCTGACCCATGTTATTATTAACAAAGACCCACTCACCAGCCACATCAGCCTTAGGGGTTCTCTCTACTCCCAATGGCTGGTATACCGGCATCTCCTCCATCCCGTATAAAAGCTCAACTTCCTGTTGGTCCGTACCGAAATCCTTGCCACGGAAAATGCTTGCGGATCGAAACGTTCCTAATACCGAATTAATGATTTCGTCTTCGGTTTGGGGCCCATAAACTAAAAAGTGAGCATACGTTGAAATAAAGGGCACATGCATTGTCCCCCAGTACAGGTAGCCTTCATACGAAGCAAGCGCCCCACCACCATATACAGCAGCCGTTACGGGATCCGCTTCATAATCGCCCACATTCCATACTTTTTCCCACTGATCTTTATGCTCTCCGGTCAACCCGCCCTGAGGAACCGGCGGACTCATATACAATCCGGCCAAATTTCTCCTCTGGGGCCATGTCGATATAAAAAAACGGCCTTCATGCATCGCCAATTCAGCACCTTCGCTGTCAAACACTCCCACCACATCGAAGTGAAACGGGTCATCTTTTGTCCCTGCCCAGCGCAGCACCTCGCCTCCAACATTTGGGTTCTCCGGATCAAATTTAGTACGAACCGTTGTATACAATACGCCATCAACCACCAGCCACTTCCGAATATTGTTATACGCTTCGTATGTCGTCGCATCTATAAAGTTTCCATTAGAATCAAACGCAAATAGATTAACCCCATTACCAAATAAGTCCGGCCCCCCTAAAAATACCACGTCGCCCATAGCTCCGGCGGAGCGGATGCCGGTTGTACTCATTATCAATTGGCTGATAGGCGTTTTATCCTCCAAAATTCGGCTTTCGGTGTTATAACGAAAAATTCGAAACGGCCGCCAGTCCCCAAAAAATCTTAAGAATTGAGGCGGTAAGGATAGGGGATTATACTGAGATTCGTCGAATTCACAAACAAGAGAAGGCGTCTGCAATACACCAAATTCAAATTCTCGAAAAAATCCGGCCAACAAAAGGCATACTGTATTCGGCGCGGTACCGAACCAAATGTCATTCCCCAACTTGGCCATCCCCCACACATACGCCTGGTTGACTTTAGGCGCTCCAGACACACACGGTAATTCCAGATTAGGATCAAAATCATTGTCCTCGTCGCCCACACCGACAAAGCATTCATCCGGTTGAGCCTTAGCCAAAACACTTTTGTTTAAAATCGGCCACTCAAAATCAGGTGTAATATCATAATGGTCTAAAAAGAAATCCACCAGGTCATCCGTCGTATCTGCTAAGGCATGAATAGACAAAAATCCCGTCAACAGGATGCTTATAACTAAAGTCCTTGCCATGATTCCAGCTATCCTGACAATTTTATACATGAATACCCCCCCTTCATAATTGAGTTCGAGTTGAAAAAGTAATCTGATGTCCATCCAGAAATGGCATTTTTTGCCATCTTTGTAAAGTCTCATAGATCAATGCTTTGCGAATAATGGTGGATATTATCTAGAATGCCACCTTTCCCTTGACCTTCAACACGATATTATTTTAATAACCTGGATAAACCGGAAGCGTTAAGAGGGAACTAAAGTTTCAAATGTGCTAAAGTTTAAGATTTTCTTCGATCCGTTTTTTTTACCTAATAGGAGGATACAGTTTATGAAAGTCATTATCAGCGGGAAAGGCGGCAGTGGAAAAAGCACTATCGCCACCCTCATTGCCAGGGCACTTACGACTCATGGGTATAACGTCTTGCTGGTGGATGCCGATGAATCAAACTACGGGCTCCAGCGTTTACTCGGCGTGTCCGCTCCCGTTCATTTGATGGAAAACTTCGGTGGAAAAATCAATTTTAAAAAAAACTGGATGGGCGTTGCCAGTGACGGACTTTTTAAAGACCGTACAATGATCAATGACATCCCGGATCTGTGTGTGGCTCAAACGGACGGCATTAAGCTTTTGGTCATCGGTAAAATTCACGCTCATGGTGAGGGGTGTGCCTGTCCTATGGGGGTTCTTTCCAAAACGGTATTGTCCAAACTTGATGTCAAGGAAAATGAAATTGTAATTATTGATACGGAGGCCGGGATAGAACACTTCGGCAGGCGGTTGGACGGCGAATGCGACCTGATTCTCGGCATTGTGGACCCGTCATACGAATCTTTCATGCTGGCTAAGAAAATGCAGGGGATGGCCGAAAACGCCGGATGTGAAATCTTCTTTGTGTTAAATAAGTTCAACCCAAAAGTTGAGGCCGCCATGACTAAACATATTGAAGAGAATAAAGTCGTCGCCAAAATTCCTGATAGCGATCGTATTTTTTTAGACAGCCTTGAAGGGAATGCGTTAACAACACGCTTTTCGGAAATTGACTTAATATGCGATCTCATCAAAACCCGGAAAAAGAATCCACCCAAAAAGCCCGCATTGTTTCCGATGCTCAAATAGCACCTTACACACATATATGGTCAACCATGCGTTACAGAACATAGACCATTCCCCATCCAAAATGATAAGCCGACCTTATACAATAAAGATAAAAATTCCCCCACAAATTTTCAACGAAAATTACCCAGTGAATCCAACAAATTTTGGGGAAAAGCTCAGAAAAGCTCGTATGGATGCTGGAATGCATATCAAGGATTTAGCCACTTTAATTGGTGTAACCGAGGATACGATAATTAACTGGGAATTGAGAGGGATGAAGCCTAATA
>JAUXEW010000149.1 GCA_030620375.1 Desulfobacteraceae bacterium
ATTTAAAAACCTGGTCCTCAGGGCCAGGTCAGAGACCATAGGCTATGCCGGAATATTTCAATAAAGAATCCAGACGTCAGAATTCAGAATAAGGTTTCGCCTTCGGCTCACTCAGTATGATAAGATAAATAGGCGCATAGCGACATCCGCCCTCTCCTGACGCCTGGCTTCTGGCTCCTGAATTCTGTGTTTCATCACCGGCTGTCGCTTATAGCCCCTTCCAGAGGAAATCCAAAGCCGGGCCCTCTGGACCCGGATTTTTACTTGCGTGATTATGTGAATGTTGGCGTACTAAGGGTTCTAAAGGTTTTAAAGCAGTCTCTATGAAGTGTCTTAGGAGAACATTTTTTTTGAACAGAAAGAGGCCAGGCGGTTGATTACCATCTTAATCTCTTCTATTCGAAAAAGATATCCCAGTGTCATCAAAATTACCGCAAAAACAATCCCGATGACGATCACAACTATCATGCTCCCGTAAAATGTCGCGGCATTAATGATGGACAGCATATCTGTTTTAATCCACTCAAGGAAAATCCCCATTGGTATACTTAAGCATACCATTTTAAGTATAAAGCCATATACGGCTTTTGCCCCTTTATTGTCGCTATATCTGTTCCAGATACCGTATATCAGGGCAACCTGAATAAAGGCTGAAATTGAAATTGCAAGCGCTACGCCACGAACACCCATTAACTTTATCCCGTATAGATATAAGGGAATACTGAACAATACGGCAAGTGTTCCGAAAACCGCAGGGAACACCGTATTCTGAATTGCATAATACCCCCGGGTCACTATTGTCTGAGCTGAAAAAGCATAAGCGCCGACCAATAGATAAATCAAAACCTGCGACGTCATTTCCGTCGCAGCGGTGTCAAATTTCCCCCTCTGAAAAAGCAATAGCACGACCTCATGTCTGAGTACCATCAGCAAAACGGAAAAGGGGATAACCAGCGATAGAATTCTTAATGTATGGTTAAGCAGGCGATTCATTTCATCCATTCTGTTCTCAGTCCCATACCGCGCCAGGTAAGGATATAACGCCACGCCAATGGCCTGACCGGATAACCCGACCAGAATAAACACGATTCTGATGCCATAATTCAGTCCTGCAATACTTCCCCGCGGTAAAAAAGAACCGAAGAATCTTATAAAGAATTCTGTTGAAAACGTCATGGTAAGGCCTAACATCAGCGGTAGCGTAATCAAGATATATTTTTTCAGATCCGGATGAAAAAAATCGAATTTTATTTTATATCTCAAGCCGACTTGCCTGGCACCACGGTACTGTAAGGCAAAATTTCCGATAAACGCCCCGCCTAAAACACCCCAGGCAAACCCTTCCATGCCCAGTTTGGGTCCCAATAAAACGCCACCTGAGATAATTCCTATATTATAGATCAGCGGGGCCAAAGCCGGTATCACAAATTTTTCCTTTGCAAATTGAACTGCAGTGAATAAGCCTCCGGAAAAGAAAAAGAACTGAGCGGGCATAATAATTCGAGCCATTCTAACGGCATCGGCCTTTAAAGAAGGTTCCGTAAGTCCCGGGGCAAAAATACCGATGAGTTTCGGCGTAAATATCATGCCTGCGGCAATCAAAACCAACATGAGACTCCCAAAAACAGTTAAAATGATAGAAAATACTTTCCATCCCGTATCTTCATTGTCCTGAACCAGATATTTTGAAAAAATCGGGATAAAGGTCACAGACAGAAATCCGCCGGCGGAAATATGGTTCAATATCTCAGGTATGATAAAGGCAATTTGATACGCATCAACCGCTCCCCCTGCACCGCCGATATGGGCAACAACCATTTCTCTGAAAAGTCCGATTATCCGGCTTAAAAAGACCGAAAACATCATGATCAGAGAGGCAATGCCAATCTTTTTAATATCTGATTTTGACATGAATTTTTACGTGCTGGGGTTCGATTTTTTTTTAAAGCTCCCCGCTACTTGCAGCGGGGGGCTTCATTTGTATATTTTTAAACACCAAAGATGTCCAGAAAAATATTGAAGAACACGATGGTTGTTACGGTTCAAAATGGTAGGACGGCCGTAGGGACTTGAACAGTCTGAGAGACAGCAGGTTATACGGTTTTTTGAGAATATTCTAACACCCGCTTGACATACTAGATGGTTTCTTTATACGGCGGTATTCCTTGATAACGGCGGACCGCCCCCGGTCCGGCGTTATAAGCAGCCAGCGCCAGTTTGACATCGCCTTTAAATTGATTCATCATTTTTTTTAAATAACGCACGCCGCCGTCAATATTTTGATCGACATCAAACGGATCCACAACACCGAGTTCTCTTGCTATTCCGGGCATTAATTGCATGAGCCCTTGCGCACCGGCCCGAGAAACAGCATCATAACAAAAATCGGATTCCGCTCTAATGACGCCCCGAATCAATTCCGACGGCACATTGTATTTTCGAGCGGCCGTATCGATACAACTGTCAATCTTTTGACGAATGGTAGTTTCACCGGCATCATCGTCAGATGTTGTGGCGGGTGGTTTCGGTGACGTTAATGCCGAATCATTTAATCCGGTATGGCTCGCTTCGGTGGTATGGGGCTCGGACTTACAAAACGCCTCGCCGGTGCCCGTTTTTGGTGAGCCGGTTGCAGACAGTGATTTCGTTGATGTCGGATCAGATATATGATGAAGGGTTTTTATGGACCGAACGTTAACAGGATGGTTTATGTAATAAGAAAGTGTCAATCCCTGCGGCCTTGAACTATTCGCTGTTTTTTTACCTGATTTTAAAGCGTTTAATATTTCCCCGAACCGGCTTCGTGTCAACGGGTTACGCGGACTTATCAAACGGCTGTTTCTAGTTCCGTACAAATCCGGGGCGGATCTCTCAAAATAATCAACTATGGTTAAATTGGTTTTCATCTCTATGACACGATTCTCGTTTTCATACGACGCCATTACGTTTTATCCGGGAGCAACGCACCCGGCATTTTAAAAGATTTTGCAAATATAATGCCAGAATTTTTGCCTGTCTTGGCAGCCATCAAATTGAAGCTCCCTGCAACAAGCTACGAGGAATACGTTCGGGAAGAAAGCGTCTGCCTTTCGGGTAGCGGCGTATAAGAATTTAACCACCGGCATCATGGGTCATTGAACAGCGCTTTTCAGATAAGACGGCAGAAAATCGTAAGCCTCGACCGGAGATTTCAAGGGTCTTCGCCGGTCAATACCCATCTCAACGTCATTTACCAGTCCTTCATTCATATCTATCGGATCCGATTTGGATTTCAAAACACTGCCCGCAGGGTCCGTAAACGGGATGAGGATCGGCCCCTGGCTATCAAGGACATAAGCCATTTGTCCATTTTTGAGATAAAGAACGCTTCCGGGAGGATAAATACCAACAATTTTAATAAAAGAGCGAAGGATAAACTGCAGTATGCGATCCTTGTTGGCATACTTACGAAATATTTCCGTCACAACGCCCACCGGGTTCTGGGCTTCCTTATAGCACCGTTTTGATGTCATGGCGTCATAAATATCGGCCAGTTTACAGATCTTGACATAGGGCGGCAACTCGATAGGGTGCTTGTCATTCGGATAGCACCCTTTTTCGTCTTGAAATAAACGGCTGTGATGATAGCCAACTGTATTGCTGAGAAAAGGATTCTTCAGATTGTTTTTTTCCAGAATTTGTATGCCTTTTTCAAAGGAATGTTTCTTTATTAATTCAAATTCGCTTTGCGTTCGATTTCCTTTTTTGTTTAGTATTTCTGCCGGTATCAGTACTTTTCCCAAATCATGCAAGAAATACCCCAGTGCAATATCATGTAATTCTTCGGGCAGATAATAAATGAACGACATTGAAGCAGGTGCACCCTGCGCATCAAGGGCTTCTACGGAAATGGTAGAAAGATAATTATTGATAATTTCGCCGAATTTTTCATTGAACTGAATCAATATCGCGGTTCCGATCGTGCAGGTGTTAACCGAATGGTTATAAAGGTAGTCATCATAGGAAAATATTTCCTTTGAAAGGTAAAAAAACGCCGAATTGTTTTGGGCAATGAAGTTTAAGATATCGGTAACGGTTTCCTCAACTGGTGCGACTTCAAACTCTCCACCGCTTTTCTTAATATCTGATATAACCTTTACGATGCTTTTTTTGGCCCTTATATATTTTTCAGCAGCCTCTTTTTTCTGTGCATTTATTTCTTTGATCTTTTTCTCCAGATTTTCAGATCCAAAAGGGCCGTCTATCGAGGAGTCCTCATTCTTTTCCGTTGTAAAAGATATTGGTTTTCCGGATTCGTCCCACACGCCTCCGGAATTGCTTAAATTAATAGGTATGTCATAAACCCCATATTTTTTGATGACCAGCAGCGGGTTAATGCTACGGATGGAAATATTTTTTTCAATAAGTAATACCCCTTTCTTGTTAAACACATCAACCCCGGTTCTGACATACCCTCCCCTACTGACAATATCTATAAGCTTATCGATAGTAATGGTGTCGGTTTCCATTATTAAGCCTTTTACTCAAGTTTTTTACCGCAAAATTAAAGCAAATCCTTTAAGGAGCGGTACGTTAATCAGGCTGCTTTACAGCAATTTTGGGGTGCGAAACTTGAACCTGTTATTAATAATTTTAGTCCCGTGAATATCAGGAAAAAAATCGAGTTATAAGTTCTGTTAATATTATTGGCAGTTTGAAGGATTACTTTAGTATAGACGCCATTTCAAAACCGATTGACGCATCCTTTTGACCATTTTTGTGAAACGTTCTTAGCGAAGCTAAACATCAAAATGGCAAATTGTCTGAGGGCGTTAGCCCGAGTTTTTGTAATTTAGTGGGGCGAGATTAGTCCTCCGACGCCCGGTCTCTCTCACAAAAAATACTAAAATCGGCGGTATAAGCGACATGGCAGCGATGAAGTAAATTCCCATCGATGCATTGACGGCGGCCATAATACCTCCCATCATCCAGGGTATGGCAAATCCGCCAATTCGATTAAACGTGAAAATGGCCCCGAAAGCGCTTCCGGAAAGGACAGGACCGATCTCTTTAAGCTCCATTACGATTGACCTGAGTTGCGGTATGCCGCATCCGATGATAAAACCGTTCCATAACCAAATAAGGTAAAGCGGCCATCCCCACAAAACCGCTATTAGTGATATATTAAGGGAACTGGCAATCAAAAACGGCCAGACAAATACCTTCCTTAGCCCAACCCGATCTGAAAAATAAGGCCCCACAACCATACCGATTAGAGACGTCAGCGCCGACAGCGCCATAAAAATGCCGGCCTGGGTTTCAGACATTCCCTTGTTCACCAGATAAGTGGGTAATATGCCCATGACAGCCATCGTATTACCGATGACAAATACTTCAGTTAGACAAAGCAACCAGATATCTTTAACGGTAAAGACCTGTTTTAGCCCATCCAACGGGCCGGGCCGTGATTTAATTAGCTCGGCGATTATGCCTGTATATTCCCGTTCCTTTGCCACTATCAACCAAAATACCCAAAATGCAAGGCATAGCCCCCCGCAAAGAAACATAACGTTTTGCCAACCCCCTATTTTGGCGGCCACCGGCGCACCTAAGGCCAAACCTAAGCCGGCGCCGATTCCGACTCCGATGAGCAAAATACCGTTTGCTCGCCCCAGTTCTTCGGTGTCAAACCACATGGCAATGCCTTTGGTGAGATTTGGAATAATGAAGCCATAACTCACCCCCATAAAGAAGATGCATAACCACAAGGTCAAATAGTTGAACGCCAACCCTCTTAATCCGGCGAAAACAGCGGCAAAAAACATAGCGATGGTGATGATTTTTTTAATTCCAAAGCGATCTGCAACAACACCTCCGATTAAGGAAAAGAGAAGCATTCCCAATGGCAATGCACCTACGAGAGATCCGATTTGAGCATAATTTAAATTCAAATCTTGTGAAATACGCGGAAAGAGCGGGGGTACCACATTAAACGCAATACCATTGAAAATCAGGTTCGCAAAAAACAGACACCCCAACATTGGCCATCGATAGGATGCTTTCTCTTGAATTTCCATATTTTTCCTCCTTTTCAAGTAATGTCAAATTGCAAATCCGGTTTCAATATGTTGCAGAATTAAGATTTGGCAAAGGATACCCCATTTACGGGTGAGAATTATCGGTCAAATTTAAATGACGACGCTCCATTAATGTTCATGGAATAGTCAAGGCAGGTCTTTTGATCACGCTGTATTTTTTTGTATCACAGTGAAAGAAAAATACAATAAAATAACCAGGAATCGCATTATCTTTGTATTGACATAAAATTTCATATTTGCAACATTTATATTCCAGTTCAGGGCAGCCCTGAAAGTTGATATTACGCATCCGGCGCCCGCACCAACTTTAACCATTACTAATGGAGGACCCACAATGAAAGATGAACGCTTAACTGATCTGTGGAATAAGGGAGTTCTGTTAATGGCAGGGGGGTATGCCTGAGCGGAAGTCATACTGCAAGTTTTGCAGGAAAATAAGGGGTGGAGCCCAGCACCGTATCAATGGGCAACGGCCGGTTACATGGGTGCAATCGAGTCGGGAAAAACAATATGCGGATTTCTCTTCGGGGGTGCGATTTTTCTCGGCTATCTTGCCGGGGTAAATACAACAGCGGCACCGGAAGTCCAAGATGAAAAAAGAACCCAGGCCATCGAATCGGTACGGGAATTATTTAAAGGATTTATGGACCGATTCGGTGATACCGACTGCCGGGCACTTACAGGCTGTGACTTCAGCAAGAAAGAAGAGGCGGACAGATACATTCGTGAAGAAGTTTACAAAGACACCTGTTTCCATCAATTCGAATATGCCCTTTCCCACTGCCTGTCCCAAAAGGGTTCTGATTCGGATACTTGATTGTTGGTTCCGTCTTTTTGGCGGCTATGATTCTCAAGCCTTTGCAATAACAGACTCCGGGAGCTTCCGGCTGAGGATGTCTACGGTTTCTTCTACCATGTCTTCAAGAATGTGGGCCGCCGGCTTGATTTCTTTAATAAGGCCCGAGACCTGGCCGGCGAACGGGCCGATATACTCCCTTTCGTCGGCTTTGGTGAA
>JAUXEW010000252.1 GCA_030620375.1 Desulfobacteraceae bacterium
CTGCTCAATTGGAGATAACCCAATTTTGCCTTAATTAACACCAACTAATCGGGAGATGATCCGTATTTTATGACCTCTCTTCAAAAGCCTTATGATATCATCGTTGTGGGAGCCGGGCACGCCGGATGTGAAGCCGCGCTGGCTGCTGCCAGGATGGGGTGTTGTGTACTGCTGTTGGCCATTGATCTGGATAAAGTGGCTTCCATGCCTTGTAGTCCCTCCATCGGCGGAATGGCCAAAGGGCAATTGGTAAAGGAGATCGACGCGCTTGGTGGCGAAATGGCTAAAATTTCGGACAAAACAGCCATTCATTATAAAACGCTGAATACAAAAAAGGGGCCTGCCGTTCGATCATCCCGGACTCAGAACGATAAGGCCCGTTATCACATGGCCATGAAGGCTGTAATCGAAAGGCAACCGAATTTGGATCTTAAGCAGGCCATGGTTGACAACCTGATTGTAGAGGGAAATAAAATTGTAGGCATCATGGACCAAACCGGGTTCGGATTTCAGGCAAAGGCCGTTATACTGGCGACAGGGACCTTCTTGAGCGGTTTAATACATATCGGGATCAATTCCATTAAGGCCGGAAGGGCCGGAGAGTTCGCATCTTACGGTCTTCCAGAAAATCTCAAGGCGCTGGGATTCAAACTGGGTAGAATGAAAACAGGCACACCACCGAGGTTGAAAAAAACGACGATTGACTTTACAAAGTTTGTACAACAGGAATTAGACCCCTCTCCCATACCGATTTCTTTCTTTACGGAAACCATACCTTTACCTCAGGTTCCAAGCTATATTGGATATACCAATAAAATTAGCCATGGTATCGTAAGAGACAACCTCAGACATTCGGCATTGTACGGCGGTATCATCAAAGGAATTTCAGCCAGATACTGCCCATCTTTTGAAGATAAAATTGTTAAATTCCCAAATAAGGACAGACATCAGATCATTTTGGAGCCGGAAGGCCTGGACACCGATGAAATTTATGCCAGCGGTCTTGGGAACAGTTTCCCGATGGAAGTCCAGATTGAATTTGTACGGTCTGTGGAAGGGTTGGAAGACGCAGAAATCATGCGCCCGGCGTATGCCATAGAATACGATTATGTCAACCCTATCCAGCTGAAGCCAAATCTGGAGACCAAATTGATTTCCGGGTTGTTTATGGCCGGCCAGATAAACGGCACTTCGGGTTATGAAGAGGCAGCAGCCCAGGGGATTTGGGCCGGGATCAATGCGGCCCGTAAAATTCAAGAAATGCGGTCTTTTATTTTAGATCGGTCTGAGGCCTATATGGGGGTGATGATAGATGATCTGGTAACCCGGGGAACCCGTGAACCGTACCGAATGTTCACCTCAAGAGCGGAATATCGTTTGATGCTCAGGGAAGACAATGCGGATTTGAGATTATTTGAAAAAGGATATGAACTCGGTTTGATCAATAAGGACGCTTTAACCGACGTGAAAACCCGCAAACGACAGATAACCAAAGAGATTGAGAGAATAAAAGGAGTGGTAATAAAGCCGTCTCAAGCGGCAAACGAATATCTAACTCACCGGGGAGCATCACTGATCAACAATGGTATATATCTTGACCAACTGCTGAAAAGAGTTGAGCTGGATTATGATGCGGTTGACCACCTGGCCAAAAGCCCTGCGCCAATCAGCCCGAAAGTGGCTCAACAAGTAGAGATTGAAATCAAATACGAAGGATATATTAAACGGCAACTCAAAGAAATCGATAGGTTTAAAAATTTAGAACGGGTAAAAGTTTCCGACAATTTCGACTTTGGGAAAGTACACGGGCTTTCAAATGAGTTAAAAGAAAAACTATCGTCCGTCAGACCATCTTCCTTAGGCCAGGCATCTCGTATAGACGGGATTACGCCTGCCGCACTTTCAGTGCTTATGATTGCCTTGAAAAAATTTGAAACATAGTGCCTTTTTTGACATCTACCTTACTAAAAATTCGATATTGTCGATATGGAAAAGTTATTGGCTTGACACGGTGGCATTTTCAACCTATTTTAAATATTCATTTTTAAAGCGGTCTTGCTTTGTATGGGGCGGCATAAACAATGATCACCCATTGGAAATAAGCGCATGGCAAAATCTGGTTATTATAAACTGCTTGGCGTCGAAAAAAAGGCGTCTGATCAAGAGATCAAAAAGGCTTATCGAAAACTCGCTATGAAATATCACCCCGACCATTCAAAAGGGGATAAAGCTGCTGAAGAAAAATTCAAAAAAATAAGCGAGGCCTACGCGGTTTTAAGCGATAAGGAGAAGCGCAAACAATATGATATGTATGGGTCCGCCGGTTTTCAACAGCGATATACACAGGAAGATATCTTTAGCGGGTTTGATTTTAGCGATATTTTTTCAGAATTTGGCTTTGGGGGGGGGACTAACTTTTTTTCGGGGAAGGGAGGCGGCAAACGGTTTTCGTTTGGAGGCGGTCCGCGGTTTGAGCAATTTGGACGACAGCAACATGCCCCGGTGAAAGGTTCGGATTTGATTTATGATATGCCGCTTACGATTCAAGAGGTCGTAAACGGTACCAGTAAAACCATCAACTTAAAGCACGGGAAAGATTCCAAAACGATTACGGTTAAAATCCCAAAGGGAATGATTACCGGAAAAAAGCTCCGTCTTGCCGGTAAAGGGGAATCCAGTCCTTATGGGGGGCCTCCCGGCGATCTTTATATCCGGTCAATGGTTGCAAATGATTCGAATTTTCGTTTGGATGGACATGATGCGGTTTTTGATAAAACAATTAAAATAAGCGAATCGATTTTTGGTACAAGCATACTGATACCCACACCGGACGGAAAAGAACTCAATATGAAAATTCCTCCCGGCACAAAGCATAAGACCAAGATGAGACTACCCGGTCATGGAGTCCCTTATATGAGAGGTAATAAAAAGGGAGATCTTTTTATTCTTATTGATGTCACTATTCCCGAGAAACTGACCGAAGAACAAAAAGAGTTGATTAAACAGCTCGCGGAGACCGGGCTATAAAATGTTAAATATATTGACAAGTACGCCGGTTCGATGTAATTTTAACATTTAAAGAGTCGGGTTTTATTGTTTTAAAAGCCTCGTCATGGCGGGGCTGTGCGTTTAATGGTTTACGCATATTTTTTTACCTCTTTCGACATCACAGCCGAATTTCTTATTATGCCCGAATTGATACCTGTTTTTACGAAGGATGAAATTAAATCGATGGTGTTAAGCATTGCCGAGAAAATTTCATCCGACTATCAAAGCGGTGAGATTATACTCATCGGTGTTTTAAAAGGGGCGTTTATCTTTCTATCCGATTTAATCCGGCATCTTACCATACCGGTTGCAATTGATTTTGTCGGCACCTCAAGTTACGAGTCAGGGACGAGTTCCTCCGGAGACATCCGTTTAACAAAAGAAGTTTCGGTTGATTTAAAACATAAAGACGTCATTATAGTTGAAGATATCGTCGACACCGGTCTAACATTAACTTATCTGATTGATTACATAAAATCTTTTGGCCCAAGATCGGTCAAGATTTGTGCATTGATTGATAAACAGGAACGAAGGGAAGCCGATATCCGTATAGATTACCCCTGTTATTCCATAAACAAAGGGTTCCTTGTCGGGTATGGGCTGGATTTTAATGAAAACTACAGGGGTTTGTCCGGTATCTATCAGCTGAAATTTTAATCAGAGAGGTTTTATCATGATCATTACATGTGATAAATGTAATACCCGATTCGATTTAGATGAAAGCCTTGTGGAAGAAACGGGATCAAAGGTTCGATGTACAAACTGTGATAATGTTTTCGTTGCCTATCCGCCAAAACAGTCCGAAGAAACAGAGCCTGAACTCGTTTTGGATCTGGAGATAGATCCCGAAGGAAAGGAAAAGGAAACCGAAGCCAAAACCCCGGTCGAAGAAACGGATAGTTTAGATTTGTCAGACTTAGAAAAGATGCTGGAAATGGAAGATGTCGAAGAGCCGGGAGGAGACGCCAAAGGGGAAGCAGCAGAAGCAGAACCCGAACTTGAGCTGGAATTGGAGATAGCGTCTGAAGATGATCCGGTCGCTGTTGAATCGGAAGATCCGGCCGGAGATTCGGATGCGTTGGATTTGTCGGATATAGAAAAGCTCCTGGAGATGGAGGATA
>JAUXEW010000119.1 GCA_030620375.1 Desulfobacteraceae bacterium
ATCTTTGTAATTCTTTAGCATTTCACTTGAACCCTTGAATCCTTGACCCCTTGTACCCTCTGGGATCACACCTGCTCAATTGGAGATAACCCACTTATTTTGCCTTAATTAACACCAACTAATCGGGAGATGATCCTTATTGATAAACATAGGAATCCGCTATTTCAAGCGCCTTATCCATGATAGCGATTCCTTCGTCGATTTCACTTTTCGTGATAATCAGCGGCGGTGCCAGGGCAATTACATTGCTCGGGTTGGCGGCCATGGCGATCATTCCCAGTTCCATGATTTTTTTGGCAACCTCGAGTTTCGGGTTCATGCCGGGGATAACCTTTGCGTTTAAAGGTATCAGCGGTTCTTTTGTTTCTCTGTTTTTAACCAGCTCAAGACCGACAAACAGCCCCAGACCCCGCACGTCTCCAATACAGGGATGCCGGTCTTTAAGTTCCAATGACTTTGCCAAAAGATAGTTGCCCATTTTTTCCGCGTTTTTAATTAGTGCATCCTCTTCATAAACCTGGATCACACGTACTGCAGCGGCGCATGCCAGTGCGTGACCCGCATAGGTTGCACCGTGACTGAAAAACTGCTCTTTAAATTTGTCACCGATCGGTTTTCTTGCAATGGCCGCGCCCAGCGGGACATAACCGCAGGTAATTCCTTTGGCCAGGGTCATTAGATCAGGAACAACATCCCAATGATCCATGGCAAACCACTTGCCGGTTCTGCCGAATCCGCTCATAACTTCATCGGCAATCATTAAAACGCCCCATTTGTCGCAGACCTTTCTTAAGGTGGGGAAGTAGGTATCCGGCGGCACAATAATGCCGTTGGCGCCGGTTACGGGTTCAAAAATAATGCCCGCCACCTTTTCGCCTCCCCCTTCGAGTTCGATTACTTCGTCAATGTATTTAACGCACCGCAGATCACATTCGGGGTATTGATGGCCGAACATACATCGATAGCAGTAAGGCTGAGGAACCGGAACCCATTGGGTCCCGCCCGGAATCTGGGCCCAGCCGCGCGGATCTCCGACAGACAACGTCATGGACGCGGCGGTTCCCCCATGGTATGAGCGATATCGGGATAATATTTTCTGCCGGCCGGTATATTGATGGCAAATCTTGACAGCCGCCTCGTTTGCTTCGGTTCCGCCAAGGGTAAAAAATGTACGAGACAGATCGCCGGGCGTGATATCCGCGAGTATTTTGGATAGAAGCGCCCGGGGTTTGGTTGAAAAAACAGGGGCAAATGAGCAAAGCGTTTGGGCTTGCTCACAAATGGCATCCACTACCCGCTGGTCTTGATGTCCGATGTTGTGGCTCACAAAACAGGAAGAGAAATCTAAAAACTGCTTTCCGTTTTCATCCCGGAACCGAACCCCTTTTGCCGATACAATGCGTTTGGGCGATTCCGTGGGTTGATAAGACCATGAATGAAAAATGTGGTCGACTTCGTATTGATCCAGATCTTCTTTAACCGTTGAAATATTTTTTAAATCCGTCATATCTGTTGCCTCATCAATGTTGTTAAATTTGATTTTTTTTGCCTCGCTGATATCCTCTTTTTACGATTCGATATGATACTCATCCCGGAGTTTCAATCGCTGAATTTTACCTGAAGGCCCTTTTGGAAGATCATTCATGATTTTTATAATCCGGGGCGTTTTAAATTCGCCTAAATGAGTTTTGCAAAACTGTTGCAATTCTTCTTCAGTGGCGGTGCAACCGGCTTTGAGAACCACGCAAGCCAGGATGTCTTCCCCGTATGATTCGTCAGGAATTCCCACTGCGGCTGCGTCATGCACTTTAGGGTGTTTATAGAGAACTTCATCGATTTCTTTGGGAGCGATGTTTTCTCCGCCTTTTATAATAATTTCCTTTATCCGGCCCGTTACAAAAAGAAAGCCGTCTTCGTCCATGTATCCTAAATCGCCGGAATAAAGCCATCCGTCAGGTGTGAGGGTTTTCTTGGTCTTTTCCGGGTTTTTATAATAATATTGCATGACGTTATCGCCCCGAATCATGATTTCTCCCTGGGTATGGCACTCGACCTCGTTGCCGGCTTTATCCACGATTTTGATTTCATTTCCCACAGCGATTCCCGGTGACCCGTACTTTCTTTTCGATGGATCCATGGGGTTTGAACAAATGGGCGCCGCTGTTTCCGTTAGTCCCATGGTCTCAATGATGGGAATGTGAAACTTTTCTTCAAAGACCTTATGAAGCGACGGCGGTAGAGGAGCGGATGCGGACCGGCCGAAGCGAAGCTGATCAAGATCGAGGTGGTTCTCCTTCAAATCCGTGGCATTGCAAAGATAAGAAATGATGGTCGGTACCACACTAAACCAGGTGCAGCCATACGCCGATAGCAATTCCCAGAAATGTGTCGCACTAAATTTGTGAGGCATAACCACACTGCCTCCGCTGACTAAAGGTGCGATAAGCGATACGATTTCGCCGTTTATATGATACAACGGCAGGGAACAAAGAGCCCGGTCATTAATATCCAGTCCATGAGCCTGGGTGGTATACTGACCTCCTGCGATCAGATTTTTGTGAGAGAGAATGACACCGCTCGGAAGACCGGTCGTGCCGGATGTATACAACAAAAGCCCTTCATCGTCTTCATGAATATCCGGAAGAAAATCGGCGGGCAGGTTCTCGTCGGATTGGATCGTTCTTTCAGCATCGATATCAACACAGATGAGTTTAAATTCCCTATTGATTTTTCGGGTTGCAGACTTTAATTTTTCCGATTGGTCTTCAGTAAAGAAAATAAGCGTGGTGTCCGAATGATCCAATAGATATTCTAGTTGAGCCGGATGGGCTCGCAGATTTAACGGGGCTGCGATAAAACCCGAGTAGACGGTTCCGAGAAAAATCTTTACGGTTTGATAGTCGTTCCCCATCAGAAAGGAAACTTTATCCCCTTTTGTTAGACCGAAATTCATCAACTGTTTGCCAAAGGCAATGCAATCTTCCTTTAACTGCTTATACGTTAAATTCAAATCGGTTTCAGGCGCTATCAGGAAGACTTTATCCGGCGTCTGTTCTGCTCTCTGATTTATAAAATGAGTAACGGTACGCATAAAATAAGGATTACGGATTAAGCAAAAAAGCTATCCCTAAAAAGTATAGTCATATCCGATTTGAAAGGCTTTTTTATTGTTTTCATGGAATTTTGGGATAATTTTCAAAATACTGTCCAACACCATATCTTTATCCAACACATCAATGATCTTGGCAACAACACCTAAGACCAGGGTATTGGCAAACAGCGGTTTGTCGAAGTTCTCCATTGATAGCGTTTTCGCAGGGAATGCTTTTTGGGTACAGTTCAGAGTTTCGTCGATTTTTTCAACAAGCGCCGGATCGTAAAGGATAATGCCGTCGTTCGGAACCGTATCCTTAAATCGTTCATATGCTGCGCTGGATAAGGCGATGAAGTAGTCCGGGGATTCGCATATGGGACTGTCTATGGCGTCTTTCGAAAGGACAACCTGGCTTCTCACATATCCGCCGCGCATCTCGGTTCCATGACTTTTCAACATGGCCACACGCAGCCCTTGTTTGACGCCCGCTTCTCCCACAATCTGGCCTAACCTCACTACGCCTTGTCCGCCGAATCCGCTGGCAACGATTTCTATTCGATCTTTCATAGCGTTCCCGTCCTCCTTATTTTTTCTACGGTTTCATGGATCAGCCGGGAGAATTCCGGTCTTGAATTGCTTGCGTCGTGATAAATACCGGTAACCCAAATCGTATCGTCTTTTTCCTGGCCCATTGGAGCGGCATGGTTTTTGATCCAGTTAAAAATTTTAACCGGGTCCCGTGATCCCAGTTCCTTGGACGCAAAGTTGGTCGGACAAGGGAAGGTCATGTGGACCAGGGAAAAGCCCTTGTTTAAGATGGCCTTTTTGACGGTATCGACGGCCCATGCGCCGTCCATGGAAACATGACGCGCGAGAAAGGTAGCGCCTGCTCCTTTTAGGATGTGCAGGACGTCCATACCTTCGCTCATTAAGTTATGCTCGAACATTCCGTATGGACTGCTGTCGGTCTTGCTTCCCTGGGGAGTGGTCCATCCGTACTGGCCGCCGGTGGACTGGTAACCGAGATTGTCGTTGACGATCACGGTCATGTCGGCGTTGGACCGGGCCGCATGGATCAGGTGATTCAAACCGATGCCGAATGCATCGCCGTCTCCGACCGTCAGGATCAGCTCCTTATTCGGCGGTAATACCACGCGAAGACCTCGGGCAATGGCATATATCCTGCCGTGGGTGCCGGCAACGCCGTCGCCTTTCCAGGTCCCGAATGTCTGTCTTCCGGCACACCCGATGGAGGTGCCCCATATAATATCCTCGACAGCCAGTTTGAGTTCTTTTATGGCCTGTATGACAATCTTATGATTCATTCCCAAACCGCAGCCTGCACAGGCCGTGCTGGGAATTTTCCTTGACCTTAAATATGCCGATGATATATCGCTTGATTTGTATTCCATTTACCATGCCTCCACTTCCCAACCGATACGTTGAAGGGGTTGGCCTTTAAGGATTTTTTCAAAAGTTTCCGTTAATCTCGGAACCGTTGGCAAATCACCGCAGGTTCCCAAAAAGTGAACATCGGAATCCTTTGGGGCGGCTCTTTGCACTTCCCGGACCAGTTCGCCGTCCCAGTTTAATTCCACAACAAGGTATTTGGTATTCAATGAAAAGTGTTCGTCGGGAAACGGCCAAAGATTAATAAGTCGAAGCGCTCCGACCTTTAACCCGTTGCTGCGTGCTTTTTTAACGGCCGTGTTGACTACCCGCGAAGGGGTTCCGTATGACACCACAACCAGATCCGGATCATCGTCCATATGGACTTTTTCATAAAGATGATTAAAAATGTGACGGTTGTTACGGACCTTGTAGATCAGGCGATACGCATGTTTATGATGGGCCTCGACTTCCTCGATATCGTATCCTTCTTCCGTGGGGGTCCAGTCGGAGCAAAGTGCTCCGGTATTTTGGCCCAGCACCACGGGCGGGATGTCCAGTTCGTCCGTTACCGGATAGAAATCCGGTCCTTGATGGATTTTCCTCGGCCAGACCCTGAACCCCATTTCCTTCATTTCAGCATCATTTTCCGGAACGCTGATATCCTCAAACCCGTCGGTTATCAATTGATCCGCCAGTACGGACACCGGCATCCGGAATCTTTCCGATAGATAAAATGCTTCAACCGTCATGGCCATACATTCCTGGGCGGAATTGGGAGCCAGACAGATCGTCTCAAAATTGCCGCCATGGGTAGGATACCGCATTAAATAGAATTCACCCTGTCCGGGCGCTCCGGTTATACCGCTTACCGGGCCCACCCGTCCGGAATTGAGAACCACAACCGGGCATTCGCACCCCAGTGCCCAACCATAAGGATCTGCATAAAGAATAAAGCCGGGTCCGGAGGTGGCGGTCATGGCCTTATAGCCGCCAAGGGAGGCGCCGATGCACAGATGCATGGCGGCACATTCATCTTCGGCCTGCAAATAAATGCCACCTTCTTGCGGCAGTCGAAGACTCATGGCTTCGGCCAGTTCCGTTGCCGGCGTAATGGGGTATCCGGCAAAAAATCTGCAACCGACCAAAATCGCCCCTTCGGTAATCGCAAAATTGCCGGTTTCAAGAAATCTTTTCATATTTAAAAACCTCCTTTTTTATGCGGTTGCTTCCACAACATCGATCGCAAAGTCGGGGCAGCAAAAGAAGCAGCTGAAACAACCGACACAATGGTTCGATGATTTGACTTCATAAGGTTTGTAACCTTTTACGTTAAAGAAATCAGCAGGCCCGAAAGTGCCGACCTTGCAGACCTCCGCGCAATAGCCGCATTCTTTGCAATTTTCCGTATTTAAAACAACTTCGAATTTCCTGGCATCGCAATCCAGGCAACGATTCGATTCGGCTGTTACTTCTCCGTCCGAGAGCCCTAATTCGACCTGGTCAAATCCTTCGGTTCGCTGCCACGGCTTAAGAAGCGGCATCTGTTGTCTGGGTTTTACTTCGTTGATGAATTCGGGAAGTGCTATTTCCGTTTCTTTGACAGCCAATACTTCATCAATACAACCATCTCCGTCAAGATAACGGTCAATGGCGCCGGCAGCGACCCTTCCCATAGCAATTGCATTAATGATTGAATCCGGTCCGGTGACCACATCGCCTCCTGCGAAAACACCGGGTTCATCAGTGGCGAGCGTTTCCTCAATAATTTTGATTCTGCCTTTCTCGGTTGAAATTCGGGCCTCTTCTTTCAGCACGGTAAAATCCGATGCCTGTCCCACGGCCATTATGATGGTTTTCGCATCTGCTCTGCAGGTAACTTCTTCATCATAAACCGGATTAAAGATCCCTGTTTCATCAAAGACCGAATCGCATTTTTTAAATACCATCCCGTCGACCGTATCTTTTACAAGAACTTTTTTGGGGCCCCAACCGTTATGGATGCGAATTCCCTCTTCTTCAGCCCGGGCGATTTCCCACTCATGGGCCGGCATTTCTTCTCTTTTCTCCAGGCAATAAAGATCCATCGTTTCGGCACCCAATCTTTTGGTGGTTAATGCGACATCAATGGCGACATTGCCGCCGCCCACAACAATGACGTTTTTATGGAAATCAAAGTCTTTCCCAAGTGCGACATCTTTTAAAAAATTCCATCCCCAGAGCACGCCTTCATGGTCGGAGCCTTCTACGGTGATTTTGGCGCTGCCGTTTGCACCCGTTCCGATAAACACAGCATCAAAATCACTCTTTAATTGTGATAACAGGATATCTTTTCCAATGGTTGTGTTCCCTTTAAACGTGACCCCGAGCTCCAGAATGTCATTGATATCCCGGTCAAGCCGGTCCTCGGGCAGGCGATAATTCGGGATGCCGTATCTCATCATGCCCCCGGGTTTTGGGAAAGAATCGAAAATCGTGACGTCATGTCCTTTGGTAACCAGATAATAGGCCGTGGTCAGACCGCACGGGCCCGAGCCCACCACCGCCACCTTCTTGCCGGTTTTATTTGCCGTCTCTTTTCTATCCTTCCATGCGCGGCCCCCCTTATCCGTTGCGGCACGCTTAATTGCGCGAATGGCTATAGGGTCTCCGAATTGCCGATAAGCGCAATTGTCTTCGCAAGGGGCAAAGCAGGCATCC
Organism: Desulfobacteraceae bacterium; assembly: GCA_030620375.1. Classification (GTDB taxonomy): domain Bacteria; phylum Desulfobacterota; class Desulfobacteria; order Desulfobacterales; family UBA5616; genus JAUXEW01. Next base: position 7,184 of record JAUXEW010000119.1, read on the forward strand.
GCACAAACCGTGGGAAGCGGCAACTTTTCCCTTAAGACGGCAAGGGCCTCATCATATTTCTGGTTCCTTACTGCGCGAATGTATCTGGGAACGTCCACTCCTGCCGGGCAGGATGCCGTGCATCGCGGTACAATTAAATCCTCAACCGGAACATTTTTTATCGCCATAGGGCTTTCCTCCAATACTTTTTGTTTACTCAAGAAAATCAACTTCTTTTTCAATATATTGTGCCAGGCCTTCAATGTGGGACCGTATTCTTCTTTCCGCCAGGTCCGGGTCTTTTTTCTCAAGTGCGTTGATAATTTTAAGATGTTCTTGATGAATCGGTTTGATACGTCCTTCAAAAGCAACCGCCCTGAAACGAATCCATCGCATGTGATCGAAAATGCTGTTGGCCATTTCAATCAGCTTGCCGCATCGGCTGGTTTTAAGAATAAATTCGTGAAATTCGATATTCGCGTCGGCATATTCGGCATATTTCCCATCCATGTTTAAGGGATCAAACCTTGAAAAGACCGCTTTCATCTTTTTAATATCCGTTTTTGTCACATACTGTGCCGCCAACCGTGCCGCCATTCCTTCCAGGGCCGCCCTTACCAGTAAAATTTCAATCACATCCTGTTTTGATTTTCTGACCACATAGATTCCTTTGCGAGGAACAACTTTTAAAAAACCTTCCACTACCAGACGATTGATGGCTTCTCTCAACGGTGTTCGGCTAACGCCAAGTCCTTTTGCGAGCACCCTTTCATCAAGCCTTCCTTCATCGGACAGTTGCGACATGTCCAATTCCAAAAGGCGCTCTTTTAATGCTTTATAGGCAATGTCGCTCACTTTTGGCGGGGTCTTTATTTTTTCAAGGGTCAGGACCATATACACTCCATTAGATTTTAACCAGGATATTGTATTTGGTATACCAAATACAAGACAAATTTCGACATGTCAATAAAAAAATCGGTTTAAAGAAAGACTCGCTCATAGGCCCTTGACATGGTGTGCCGTTTCTGTTAGCAAAACAAAATTATTAGGATCATCTCCCGATTAGTTGGTGTTAATTCAAAATAAGTGGGTTATCTCCAATTGAGCAGGTGTGATCCTAGAGGGTACAAGGGGTCAAGGATTCCAGGATTCGAGTGAAATGTTGATCACAGAGGGTTCAAGGGCTCAAGGA
>JAUXEW010000105.1 GCA_030620375.1 Desulfobacteraceae bacterium
CAAGACTTGATAGAACAGTTAAGCACCAATGCACGCCCCGAACGGCATGTAATCGGTGTAACCGGACCTCCGGGCGTTGGAAAATCCACCCTCATATCCCGGGTCATTCAGGAATACCGGGGCCGAAATCAAACGGTTGGAATTATTTCCGTAGACCCGAGCAGTAGAAAGAGCGGAGGAGCACTTCTGGGTGATAGAGCCCGGATAACCCACGACCCGGCGGATCCGGGAATCTTTATCAGAAGTATGGCAGCAGGCCGCCATCTTGGCGGACTTGCCTGGCGCACACGGCATTGTTTAACGGTGTTTGAAGCGGTTTACGACGTTATCATTTTAGAAACCGTCGGCGTCGGGCAATCGGAAACGGAAATTGACGAAGTAGTGGATACCGTTGTCTTTGTGGTTCAACCGGGTAGCGGCGATGCCCTGCAATTCATGAAGGCCGGTATTATGGAAATCCCTCATGTGTTGGTCATTAACAAGGCGGATCAAAAGTCTCTGGCCGTAAAAGCCTTAAACGATCTGAAAACAGTCGGATCTTTTGGCCGGGTGGATAATTTTGACTGGAAACCAGAGGTGATCATGACGTCGGCGCTTCAGGGATGGGGCCAGGATGAACTGATTGTCGTTTTAAAAAAACATCTGGATTATTTGTCCTGCCATGGTATTGCCAAGCGCCGCCGACAGAATCGAATCTGCTGGATCTTTTTGTTGTATAAGGAACGCTTTGGAAACTTCGGGATTGAAGCGCTGGGCGGAGAAGAAAAAATTCTTCAATTGATCACGCAATTAGATATCATAAATCCGTTTTACGGATTGCAGCGACTGACTGACAAACTGTGGAAAACGGTTGGCCACCAATAGCCTTGTTATAAAAATGCCCATGCCGGAACGGGACCACCCGCTTCCGGGTTCCATACAATTAAGATGAACTCGTAAAACGTCAACGAAAACAATCCAACCCTGTTTTGCGCCCTCTACTTAACCCTAATAAAAGGAGCCGGGACATGACTGAAGGTGAAACAAAAATATTTTATGGATGGTACATGGTCGCTATCTGTTTTGTGGTGAATTTCATTGTTTTCGGGATATCCGTCAACACGTTTACCGTTTATGTTAAGCCGATCGTGACCGATATGGGCTGGTCCAGGGCGAAATTTTCTTTCGGAATGACGCTGGCGGCCCTGGCAATGGGCTTTGTGGCGCCACTGATCGGGCGGTTGATTGATCGAACCGGGGCAAGAATAACCATGGCGGTTGGCGCATTTATCATCGGTATGTGTACGATAATCCTGTCAAAGGCGCAGTCTCTCGAACAATTCTATCTCCTCTATATGATATCAGGGGCCGGACAGGCAGCCACAACACTGATTCCTATTTCACTGGTGATTTCGAACTGGTTCGAATTAAAACGAGGAAGAGCGCTGGGAATCGTCATGACGGGAACCGGACTCGGTGCGATGGTCATGGTGCCGGTCACCAGCTGGATCGTGGTCAATTATGGGTGGCGCACGTCTTATCTTATCATGGGGGGGATTATTCTTTCGATGGCGCCTTTTTGTCTTATCTTCATCCGAACCAGTCCTTCTGAGATGGGATTAAAACCGGACGGCGGCACGGTGGTTGCCCATACGGATACACATAGGTTAGAAGGATTTACCGTAAAAGAAGCCTTCACATCAATATCTTTCTGGCTGATCGCAGCCATGATGTTTATTCTCGGTCTGGTGGGAATGGGTATCGGATTGCACACAATGCCATATCTAACGGATATCGGGCATACCGAAATTATGGCCGGTATAATTATCAGCATCATTTCACTGATGACCGTGTTCGGAAAAATCGGAATGGGTTTCCTTGCAGATCACCTGGGAATCCGGAAAGTGATCATTTTGACATGTGCGCTGATAATTGTCGGCATATTGATACTGATGCACGCAAAAGTCCTTTTTATCGCTGTTATTTTCGCACTTATATATGGTCTTGCCATCGGCGCACCGCTCCTCATCAACCCCGCCTTGACCGCGGATTGTTTTGGTCTTGCCTTTTTTGGATCGATCTTCGGAATCCTCAGCCTGTTTAATATTATCGGGGCAGGAATAGGCGCGTCACTTACCGGCGCCATCTTTGACAGCACGAAAAGCTATATGCCGGCATTTTGGATTTTTATCATAATGATAGCGATCGCGGGATTCTGCGGTGTAATGGGTCGTCGAGCAGCCGTTACACATGCGACCGAGGAGCAGGGATAGCGCCACGTCCTTAACGAGTAAAACCAGACAAAAACCATGGGAGGGAAAATGAGCGACACCACAAATCACCCGAAAGACAGGGCGTGGCTGATGCGAACCTATTCCGGATATGCCAGTGCCGAGGAATCGAACCGTTTATATCGGACCAATTTGGCCAAAGGCCAAACCGGATTGAGTATAGCGTTTGATCTGCCGACCCAAACGGGTTACGATTCAGATCATGTTTTTGCCAAAGGAGAAGTGGGAAAGCTGGGAGTCCCCATGAGACATTATCAAGACATGGAAACACTTTTTGATCAGATTCCCATTGAAAAAATGAATACGTCCATGACCATCAATGCACCGGCAGCCTGGCTGTTATCCCTTTACCTTTCATCGGCCAATAAACAGGGGGCGGACATCTCCCAACTAAAGGGAACCATCCAAAATGACATCATTAAGGAATATTTAAGCCGGGGGACCTATATTTTTCCGCCGCAGCCGTCCATGCGGCTGACCGCAGAGGTGATCAGCTATACGGTAAGCCACATCCCCAAATGGAATCCTGTCAACATCTGCTCCTATCATCTGCAGGAAACCGGTGCCACACCTGTTCAAGAGATCGCATTTACCATGGCAAACGCCATGACCGTCTTGGATACGGTAAAAGAAAACGGTGACGTGAAGCCTGAGGATTTTCCCAAGGTGGTGGGACGGATTTCATTTTTCTTAAACGCCGGTATCCGGTTCATTGAGGAAATGTGTAAGGTCCGGGTATTCACCACAATGTGGGACAGGATTTGCAAGGAACGCTATTTCGTTAAAGACCCGAAATTAAGAAGATTCAGATACGGCGTTCAGGTTAACAGTTTGGGCCTGACAGACCAGCAACCGGAAAACAATATTGCCCGGATTATCTACGAATTTTTAGGTGTTGTATTGAGTAAAAAAGCCCGGTCCCGTTCGGTTCAGCTTCCGGCATGGAATGAAGCACTGGGACTTCCCAGAAAGTGGGATCAACAGTGGAGTCTGCGCCTGCAACAGATTATGGCGCTTGAAACCGATCTGTTGGAATATGAAGATATTTTCGATGGATCGAAAGTGATATCCCGCAAAGAAAAAGAGCTGGAAGACGCGGCCCAGGCGGAGCTGGAAAAAATCATGGATTTGGGCGGCGTCATAACGGCGCTTGAGACCGGCTATATGAAACGGGGTCTGGTAGAAAGTAACGCCAGGCGCTTAAACGAAATTGAAAGCGGTGAAAGAGTAGTAGTCGGCATAAACAAGTTCTTGGACGCCGAGCCCTCCCCGCTGGTGGAAGGCATGCATGAGTCTTTTCTGTCGGTTGATGAATCTGTGGAAACCCGGCAAATTCAACTATTGAACGACTTTAAAAAACAAAGAGACAGTGACAAAGCGGCCTTTGCATTGGATCGGCTTCGCGAAGCCATCCATAAGAATGAAAACATCATGCCCGTGAGCATGATATGTGCCGAAAACGGAGTAACCACCGGAGAGTGGTCGGATGCGTTGAGAGAAGTCTTTGGCGAATACCGGGCACCCACTGGAATAAGCGGTATCTCCATGGGCGATCCGGACCGGGAAGACGTGATAAAGGTCAATCAAAAAATAAGGAAATTGGGTCAAATACTGGGACGGAATGTCAAGATACTCATCGGCAAGCCGGGACTTGACGGTCATTCCAACGGAGCCGAGCAAGTTGCCGTTAAGGCGAGAGATGTGGGCATGGATGTGGTTTACGAAGGCATTCGGCTAACGCCGGAGCAGATCGCGGAGAGCGCCTTACAAGAAGGAGTTCATGTTGTGGGGTTGTCCATCCTCAGCGGTTCCCACTTGAAACTGGTGCCGGATGTCATACGGCGCATGAAAGAGAGGGGTCTGGAAAACATACCGGTCGTCCTCGGCGGAATCATCCCTCAAAAAGATGTGGAAAAAATGGATCAAGAAGTAATTCGAAAAGTATATGCCCCAAAAGACTACAATTTGAACAAAATCATGAGTGAAATTGCCGATGTGGTGGCAGCGGCGAATCAGATTGATCTTCCAGAAACGTAATGATGGATGACAGAATAATAATAGGAGGATTTTAAAGAAGGCTTTAAAGCTTTTCTGGAAAAACGCAAACCGGAATTTAGTGGTGAGTAGAAACCATACTATCAATACAAGGAGGAAATTTTCATGTCAGAGAAAAAATACGAAAAATGTGTCGTGACCCAACCGAAAATCATTGATGAGTTTGACGCGCATGTGCCTGGAAAATATCAGATTCTCATGGATAATGAACTGGTTCCCGGATCGGATTTCTTTATCGCCGGTGGAATACACCAGAAAATTCATCAGGAGTGCCCCATTGCTTATAAGCATTATCACGACCAAAGTGAAGCATACCTTTATATCAGCAAGCCGGGGGATGCAGAAATCGAAGTGACCCTTGAAGATGAGACGTATCGTGCCACGACACCTTGCGCCGTCTATATTCCAAAAGGGGTTAAGCACACCTACCGGTATCTTCGCATTGACGGACCGTTAACCGTTGTGGCGATTGTTCAAAACGGTGAATATATACCGAAAAAGTAGCCGGTTATTGGTTATCAGAGGAAACCAAAGGGGGCAATTAACCATTTTTTTTATAATGTAATGTCATCATCCCCCTTTAATGACACCCTATTAACGGATAACCGAAACAGTTAAATGATATTAAAAGGAGCCTTAGCTATGAATTTTAAATTTACCGAATCACAAAATGAACTTCGCCGACAGGTCCGTGAGTTTGTTGAGGCAGAATTGGCGGCAGGAACCTTTAAGGTAGTCAGTAAAGCCCTTGTCGCTCAATTCTCTATTGAGTTTTCCCGTAAAATGGCTGAACAAGGGTGGATCGGAATTAACTGGCCGAAAGAATATGGCGGACAGGGCCTGGGCCAAGTCGAAAAAATGATCATGCTGGAAGAAATGTTTAAATATCAGGCTCCGGTCGGATATCACTTTATGGGAGAACGCCAGATCGGACCCGCCTTGATGAAGTTCGGGACCGACTGGCAACGAGATCATTTTTTGCCTAAAATTATTAGTGCGGAAAAAGGCATCATGTTTTGCCTGTTGTTCAGCGAACCGGACGCAGGGTCTGATTTGGCAGCCGTTTCCACAACGGCCATAAAAGAAGGGGATGACTATATCATTAACGGTCAGAAGGTATGGACCTCAGAGGGTCATGTGGCGGACTACGGATGGCTGTTGGCCAAAACCAATTTTGATGAATCATTGCCCAAACATCGAACATGCAGCGAATTCATTGTTGACATGAAAATGCCGGGCATTACGATACGTCCCCTGATTAATATGGTGGGAGAACATACCTTTAATGAAGTGTTTTTTGATAACGTAAGAATCAGCAAGAAGTATCTTGTGGGTCAGGAAGACGCCGGATTTAAGCAAATCATGGCCCAGATGAACTATGAACGATCCGGAATTGAAAGACTCCTGCAGAACTATCCGGTATATAGCGAGTTAAAACGGTTTATTAATGAAATGGACGAGAGCGAAAAAACCGGAGAATATTTCTTCTGGATCCGGGATAAGATGGCACAGCTGGAAATTGAATTCACCGTGGGACGGCTGCTTTGCTACAGTACCGCATGGTCTATCGACCAGGGTGAAACACCAACCAGCCAGGCGGCCATAAGTAAAGCGTTTTGCACCCAATTTGAACAACGGCTTAACGACTTTGCCATGGCGGTGATCGGTCCCAACAGCATCATTAGGGAAGGGGCAAAATGGATGCCGCTGGTGGTGGATGTGGCGGCTTGTTATCTCTGGGGAGTCAGTTATACTTTACAGGGGGGATCTGTAGAAATTCTAAAAAATATCATTGCGCAAAGAGGCTTGGGATTGCCCAGATGAAAAGGCTTTGAGCCGCAATAACGAGCGCATCCCCCGCAGCCTGCTGCAGGATTGGCGAACGAATCTAAAATTGGTTGTCATCCTTTCGGAAAAAGATTTTCTGCAGCGTCCGGCAGGGAGCTTCAACTTCAAAACCGCTAAAAAGGAGTATAAACAAAATGGATTTTGCATTAAATAATGAACAGGAAATGCTTCGCAGATCATTCGCGGAATTTTTGACCAAGGAATGCCCGTTTGATCAAGTCAGAGAAATCAAAAAGGATGAAGCAGGCTACTCAAAAGACATCTGGAAAAAAATGGCCCGGTTGGGATGGCTAGGGCTGATTTTTGAAGAACAATACGGGGGCAGCGAAGGTTCGTTTCTAGACCTGTTTGTTCTTTTTGAGGAAATCGGAAAAGTGCTGCTCCCCAGTCCGTTGTTTACCAGTATCGTATTGGCAGGCTTACTGATCCAAGAATCCGGAACTGATGAAATAAAAAATAAATATTTGCCCCCCATGATAGATGGGAAAAAGATATTAACCGTTGCTTTACTCAACGAGAAAGGGATGATCGATGGCGATAATCCTTCAATCATTGCCAAAAAGGTCCCGGAGGGAGATTTTATCATAAACGGTACCCGATTACTGGTGCCGTATGCGAACATTGCAGATGAAATCCTGTTTTGTGCAAAAATAGAAGGTGATAATGAAGGCGGCCCGTCACTGTTTTCGGTTAACGGCAGGGCACAGGGGCTTGATATACAGCCCATGGACACCATAACCGAAGAAAAAAAATATGCTGTTGTTTTTACAAACGTCAGCGTACCGGCGGCCAATATCATCGGTAAAATCGGCCGGGGAGATACCCATTTACATCCGGTTTTGCAAAAAGCCATCGTTTTAAAATGCGGAGAAATGATGGGTGGATTTAGACAAGTGGTGGATATGACCGTTGAATACGCCAAAGAACGTCATCAGTTCGGCCGCCCCATAGGATCTTTTCAAGCCATCCAGCACTATTGTGCGGACATGGCTATTGATTTGGAAGGGGCGTTGTTAATCGCTTATCAAGCCGCCACTTTAATCAGTGACGGTGTCTCTTGCGCTAAGGAAGTTGCCATGGCCAAGGCCTGGTGCAGTGATGTTTATAAAAAGGCTACCCAGGTTAGCCAACAGATTCACGCTGGTATCGGATTTACCGAAGAATACAACATTCAACTGTTTTTTAAGCATGCGAAAGAATCCGAGTTAATGTTCGGTCACTCAATATTCCATCGATCCAAGGTGGCAAATGAAATCGGTTTATAGATTAAACAGAGCCCGTGTAAACCGGAACCCAAAATGCTACCTGCTTGTAACTTCTTGTAATTGTAGTGCTAATGCTATGGTCACCACGGTCGTTTCTAAGGCTTAAACAGAAAAATTAACACCTTCCACCACAAAACGGACAATACTTGGAGCCCTGCGGCATCTGTTTACCGCAAGCATCACAAAATGAGGCCTGATTTTCGGCTTCAAAGCGTTGCCGTGTTTCCTTTAAGATCTCATTGATCTGCTGTTGCGTCAGCTGGATCATTTTTGCATACGACAAGACGATTTTCTTCTCCGAATCGGGTAATTTGCTGGTGGAAAGAAAAACGTAAATCATATCCTCAAGATTTCGGATTTTATCTGATAATCGACCTGCCGGTGTTAACCCATAATCCCCGTTTTCAACAACCTGCATGGCTTTTTCTAAATTATCTTCCGTTGCGCCAACGCCTTTGCATATGGTTTGAAACCCATCAATTTCATGGGGGTCGTATTCCCCGTCGGCTTTCATAATCAGAACAATATTTGCCAGGTAATTCTCCAACTCTTTTTTTTCCATACTATCCTCCATACCGGGGAGCTGTTTCAAAACCGCTTTCCATGCTGACCTGATCAATTTTTTAAGAAAAACTTGGGCAAACCGACGGCACATTAAAGACGGAGCATAACCAAACCATAATGGTTACGCTTTAAACGTTGCGGATTAAAATTTGAGCCCTATGCAGGCACTTTAGTGACGCTTTTCAGCGCTAATTGGGAAAATGGCCGCTTTCGTTTAGGCATTAACCAGACGCTTAATGATATCTAACATGGGGGATTCAAGAGGGCACCATTTCGGACGAATGGCCTTGTCTCCAATCCATGTAAATTCAACCTTGTCAAACCGCTCCGGAATCGACCTTTCCTTGTTTACACCATATTGTATCTCCGGATAATATTCCACCCAAATCATTCGATTCGGATCTATGCTGAATTTTTTGGTAACGCCGGTAGCGATATGGCTGCTATAAACCTGAACGGAAACGTTACTATTCGGAAGGTCTGAAACCACCACCACAATCGGTCTGATATGAGTCAGTCCGGCTGATTTCTCCTTATTCAAATCATAAATTCTGAGCCGACATTTGCCATGACCCAACCGGAGCTTTCCACCCCATCCCTCCCAGGTCTTTACACCGTCATATATAAGCATACTGGTTTGCCTGTTACCCTTTGAGACCTTTGCAAAACGTCCCTTTTTGCCCATTTTCTACGTCAGCCTCAAATTTTAATCCTCGAAATACTCAATGTATTCCTGTAGTTAAAATTTTTACCTTCCTTGACATCGAACAAAA
>JAUXEW010000257.1 GCA_030620375.1 Desulfobacteraceae bacterium
CAGAATTCTATTCGCCTTGTTGCTATCGACTTTTTTCTCTTTGGCCAGGATCATGGGTAAAATCAACGCCATGATATCATCTAAATCCCTACTGCCTTCTGTCACCTCCCGGGTGTTAAGGGTACTGAGAATCTCAGCCCCGATCATTCCGGTAATGATTTCCATCACCAAATTCATATCCACGTCATTGCGAAATACCTCTTTTTCAACCCCGTGCATCAATATTTCGTAAACCTTTCCGAAAACGCGCTGGTGAAGCTGGTAGGCCGGTGAGTCATAAAACGCTTTTTTTGAATGGCACTCAAACATCATGATTTTGGCATACCGGGGGTGCCGATCATGGTAATTCAAGAAATACCAAATAATCTTGCTCAATCTGGATATTGGATCAATGATCCCCTGAAGCTGCTCATCCAGCAATTCAAGCACTATGTTGATGTTCCGGTAAGCAATGGAGAAAAGGAGGTCTTCTTTTCCGTTAAAATACTGATAGACAAGCGAATCAGCCACACCGGCTTTTTCCGCAATTTTAGAAATGGTTGTTTCGGAAGAACCGTTTTGAGCAATCAGTTCCTCTGCAGCCGATAGTATCTTTTCTCTCGATTTTGTCATATTAATTTCGACCCCCCATCACCTGTTTCCGGTTTCATCAGCGACCTTCCATTTCCTGTGCTATAAATAACATTCATATAATTTAGATAATTATAATTAACTACCTTAAATAAGAATATACGTCAATGCGCAATACAAAATGAATACCATTCTATTATGGGGTGTTGAAGCGCAAAAAGCTTCACTACGTGCCCGGCTTTCGCCGGAATGACAAAAAAGGACGTTTTTTGACTTTTTACGAAACCATCAATTTTGGGTGCGAAGCTTGAGTTATTATTTGGCAATATCAATGCAATCATGTTATGAATATGGCAACCATTTTAAGCGAGCTTCGGTTAGGCCGGAAATAAGCCATTATTATCAACATTCCCTGTGAAAAGGAGAAACGACATGACCTTAATGAACGGAAAAGAATATATCGACTCACTGCGGGAGCTTGAATTACACGTCTACTTCATGGGAGAGAAGATCACCCGAGTGGTGAATGAGCCGATGTTCACGCCCCATATCCATACGGCCGCCATGACTTATGAACTGGCCCATGATCCTCAATATCAAGACATTATGACGGCAACGTCTCATTTGACGGGTGACACCATCAACCGGTTCACCCATGTCCACCACAGTATTGACGATCTGGTAAAAAAAATCAGGATGATGCGGCTGCTGGGTCAGAAAACCGGCACCTGTTTCCAGCGCTGCGTGGGGCTCGATGGTTTAAATGCCCTTTACATCATCACTTACGAGATGGATCAACATAACGGAACGAATTATCATGAGAACTTTAAAAAATTTCTAACCTATGTTCAACAAAACGATTTGATGTCCGCCGGCGCCATGACGGATCCCAGGGGGGACAGGAGTTTAAGGCCCTCTCAACAGAAAAATCCCAATGTTTACTTGAGAATCACTGAAAAAAATGATGAGGGCATTATAGTTAACGGATCAAAGGCCCATATTACCGGCGCCATTAATTCTCATGAAATAATCGTAATGCCGACGCGCGCCATGACCGAAGGGGATAAGGACTATGCCGTCTCCTTCGCAACACCGGTAACCACAAAGGGAATCAAATTTATTTTTTCCCGCCAGACTAATGACAGCCGTCGCCTACAAAGCCCGTTGGATGCCGGCAACCCCAAATATGCTATTGTGGGAGGGGAAGCCATCATTATTTTCAAAGATGTTTTTATCCCCTGGGAAAGAGTTTTTATGGCCGGTGAACATGACTTTGCCGGGAATTTAGTGGAAACATTTGCCGGATTTCACCGATCGAATTACGGCGGATGCAAAGTCGGTCTTGCGGATGTGGTCATCGGGGCGTCTCACTGGGTGGCCGATGCCCATGGCGTAGCCAAAGTATCCCATATTGTTGACAAACTTACTGAAATGATCAGCATGGCCGAAACGTGCTGGTCGTGTTCACTGGCATGTTCTTATGAAGGTTCTAAAACAACTTCCGGTGCATACAACATCAGCCCGCTTTTGGCCAATGTTACCAAATTAAATATTACCCGTCTGGTATATGAATGGATGCGACTTGCCCAGGACATTGCCGGTGGAAAAATCATCACGCTTCCGTCTGAAAAAGATATACTGAATCCTGAAATACGAGACGTTATTCAGGAATGTTTTACCGGCAAAGAAGGGGTCGATGTTAATGATATCTTTAAAATGCTCAGGCTGGTTGAAAATATGTCGGTTGGCGCCGGCCTTCCGGAAGCCATGCATGGTGCCGGCTCACCGGCTGCTCAAAAAATAATGATCGCCCGCCGCAGCGGTATTGATAAAAAACGAGAACTGGCTGAAAAAATAACCGGTATTAAAAAGGACGACAGTTTTGAAAATATTGTCGGAATGCCCGAAAACGAATACTGGAAAAAAACAAGTAACCGTTGACACTAAAAAAATCCTCTGACTGTCCATGAAACAGGGAAGCCCTATCGTAAAAATTCGACTCCAATATTGTGGCGGGTGTAACCCTGAAATCGATCGCGGTCTGGTGGTAAAACGGCTTGAAGATGTAATGCATTCGGAGGGAATTCACATTCAATATGTTTCAGACCCGGAAACACCCGATGTTATGTTGTTGATAAACGGGTGCGCTCATGCCTGCAAAGAAGAGGAACTCAAAAAGATATTGGAGCCTTTTCCCTCTATTTCCGTCCAGGGAAAAAGACTCCAACATAAGCCTGTGCCGGAAGACAAACTCCCGAATGTCCTTTTTAAACAAATCAGGTCAACCGTTCAATTCCGCTAAAATGCCTTCCCCCCACTTCTCCCGCTATACAGGTGGTGGTGGTGGTTTACTAATGGATCTGGGAAAGCATCATAGGATCAAATTGATCTAGCTCAAGACCGCTGTCGATCTTGAGTTTGTTCAGCAGGTTCTGTGTCCAATACCCGGTCTTAAAATCGGTGTAAGACGCTTCCGTTAACCATGCCCCGGTATCTCCTGTTTCGGTTTTCGCTTTTGCAAATCCGTCACAGGATCCTTTCCACAATTTCCCTGCTTTATCATAGGTCTGTCCATAAAGCGGATAAAAGATATCCGTTGGAATCCACATGATACGTTTGGATTCGGGATACCGGGGATCTTTAGATCTGGTATCGATGACAAACGTGTTTCGGAGTTCGTATGGATCAGTTGGGCCGGAAATGACGGGATGGGGATAACCCTTTGGAAAGGTATCTCCAAACGTCTGTTGATTCATCAGCCCCAATACCTCCTGTTGCCTGAGAAGCTGATAAGTGAACGCTAACGGCTTACCATCAAATCCAAAAAAGTCATCCCATGTGGTGGGCGTGCCTCGAACCGGATTTGCCCGCTCACTGGAAACCAGCCGTAACGTGCGCCGTAACGTCGGCAGATAAGTCCACATGTCATCCTGTCTGGTCGGGTCCGCATACCGCCATACCAATGTGACCATGTCCTTATTGGGCGGCGTCATTGAATCTAAGGTCATCGCCCAATGAAGCTTCTTGGGATTAGGTAGATTTGGCTTCGGGTCCACAACCGTCCGGTTGGTAAAATTTACCTGGCTGATTAAGGCGTCGGAGGATGTTACCCGGCCGCCCCTTCTCTGGGCGGATACCGGAAATCCCCCGGGATACATATAATCATCCCCCCGCCAGCGGTAGTAAACGTTCCACATGATTTTTTGAGCTATCTGGGGCTCCTGAGGGTCCGGAAAGGGAAATCCTGAAACATAACCCTGCAACGCGCCGTCCGGAAGCAGTTTTACGGCGTCCTTATGTTTTTCTCCCGCCTCCATGAACAACTTAGGCGGCAGGTTCTCCGTAAACCCTTTTACATGGATGGTCACCGGTTCCGCCAGTCCCCATCCATCTTTGACATACCCTTGTATAAAAAACGGAAAATAATCTTTGTACTGCTCGATATTGGTTGCATTAATGATGTCGCCGGGTTTTGCATCGCCAAAAACAGAACCTGGAAACGAAAAACACAAACAA
>JAUXEW010000215.1 GCA_030620375.1 Desulfobacteraceae bacterium
ATTTCCTCGTTTATGCCGACATCTAAAAAAGTATCCATCATTCCGGGTTGGGAAATGGAAGACCCGCTGCGAACCGATAGTAGCAGTGGATTGCTTATGCTGCCGAAGGATTTTTCTGTCTTTTTTTCCAGCATCGCAATTTCTCGAGTAATTTGCTCCCGAAAATTTTGCTCTGCCGGTTGATAACTATCAATGATCTCCCGACAACGAAAAACTTCTGTGGTAATAATAAAGCCGGGCGGCACCGGTAACCCCAGGTTCTTCAAGTTGACGAGATTCAGCCCCTTATTGCCCAGATAAATAATCCCGGTCATTCGGCTGCCGACATTACTGATCGTTGTCATTGCATTCTCAGGATCATAATTCAAAAGGAGATGGAGTTTATCTTTGGGAAGTTTTTCCGCTTGGTGAAACAGGGTATTTAATATTCGGCTTAAAAACAGGTCTAACTGCTGAAGGCCGAGTGAAAGTGCGATCTTGTCTCGAAAAAATACTTCCGATATCCGGTGTTTCAGTTTCTCCTGGTCGGTCATGGGCTTTCTCGGAAGGTACTTTGGGAGAATATCGTCAAGCGATATCTGATTTAAGATATGGCTCAGGTTCTGCTCATGGATATTGTTGAAATAATCATTGACGATATTTTTTACAGCCTGTGCAAACCCTTTAAATATATCAAGATATTGAGTAAAAGTAAATCCTTTTACTTCAAGAGAATGGGCTAAGAAATCAAGCTGGCGCTCTATTTCTACTGATGAAATGCCGTCCAACTTTAATGCCCGGTCAAACATTCTTATTCTTGCATAAATTTGATAAAAAGTGGCCTTTGTGATAAGGGAAAGATCAATATTAGTAATCAGCTCTTCAAATAAAACACTGAGATAAGATTCTATCCGAAATGTCAATCCAAGAGCGTCAAACTTCAATTCATGATAACTACCGTACATGGAGGGGATATCAACGGTAAAATGCCTTTTCTTATATATATCTTCTTTTATTTCATATTCTTCAGGAGATAATACCAAATTTTTTAGTTGCTCACAGTAATCCAAAAACGTTAGTATTTTTTTCTTTAAATCGGTCTCTTTAAAGGCCGATTTAAGTTTATTCACATCCGGGAATCCTTCGGATTGAAGTCGCTCAATACAGGTGCTTATCTCAATATGATCGAGGTCGTATTTCTGGTATAGCAATTTGTATAATGCCACCGAAAGCTCAACCCGCTCCAAATCCCTTTCTAATATTCCGGGGGCATCTTCTATCATGCGCTTTAAATCTTTTTCAGAAATCGTTAAGAGACCTTGAGGAACCAAAACGCCTTTTTCCATCAGGTGCGAAAACGCCTTGTAAACACCGTCAATAAATAACCCTGTTGTATTGATTTGCCTATAAATACCGGGGGGTAAAAAAGGCTCAAGTCCACGTTTATCCCGAGAACTCCAAAATTCCAAAACGGCTTCCATAAAACCGATGATACGGTTACTACTCTCGACATGACTCTGTTTGCGTAAGAAATGAATCAGAATGTCTTTGCGGTGGGTTATTTCGTCGATCTGTGTCGATATTTCTCTAAGTTTTCCCTCCGCACCGATATCATTGAAGTATACCGGAAAAAGTCTGGCTAACTGCTTGATAATATTATAGACGGGCTCGATATTGCTGTTTAACAACTGCGTAATATCTCTGGAAAACAGATCGGTATCCTTTATAAAAACGCCACTTAAGGAAAGATTAATAATCAGGTAGGAAATGAGCCTTGTGGACAATTTGGGGTTGATCTTAATCAGTTCAAGCCATGTCCGAATATTCTGTATATGAGCGGTGTTGACCTGTATCTGCCAGTCGTCTCCCACACCCCCGATACAGGGATATTGAAAGCCGAGATCAATAACCGAATCGATAAAAAATTTTACCAGATCGATATCATCGGTTCGATAAACCCCCTTTCCTATATTCAAAATGCAGTTTAGTGCAGTGGTCGGGAAAAAACAGGTTTGTGCTTTTAAGATGGAAAAAGTCTTTTCTATCAGTTTCTGAATATTATAATGCGCTTCATGACTGATAAGCCACTTAAGGGTTCTGTTAATCTCTCTTAAGGTTTCCTCATGAATCACGGATAACCCCGAAATGTTCATGGTATGAAACAGAAACATTACCTTCCATTGGTTGCCCATACTGGTTTTGGCACCGGCTTCAACAAGCTTTTGAGGAATTTGGCGATACATTTCAACTAGTTGGTTGTAACCGGGGAATTCAATCAGATGCTTCAGTAATGCTTCGGGGTCAACTGTTTGGTCTTCGACAAGGCTAAATAATGCTGAGTGAAACGCATTGAGCTTTTCATGAGATACCGGTTTAAAAATTTCTACCAGCTCCGTCGGGTCATCATCAATTTCGGTCTCTTGTTGAAACCATGTCCGGGGGTCTTTCTCATCCAACCAGTAATTATAAGTATCTCCGAAATACCGCATTAACAGAGAATTCATCGAACCCAAATCAAGATTGAACTTCGATGTATAGTTTAACAGCAATTCCGCAATTTTTGTAATTTGATAGTAACTTTTAATGAACAGGAAGAAATAATAATCCGGATAATTTTCAATGCGCCGGAACGTATCATTGATTACCGGCATAAATTCCTGGATATCCTCTCCGGCCGCCTGGATCACTTTCTGAAGAAAAAGGAGAAGCGCATCTGCACTATCGGTTTGAATTTCCGGGTCAGACTCATTATGAATGGCATTTTCAAAGATGCCCACAAAAAGCCCCACCGCTTCGGGCCCTTTTGGATGCTTTTTAATCAGATGGAAATAATCCAGAGAATATCCCCTGGCTTCCTGAACAATAAATCGCCAGTTTTTATAAGGATGCGACAGCTCTTTTAAAAATGTATTAAACCCCTCCATCAGCCCATAATATTTTGACATGATTTCTTGTAAAACCGAATATCGGGGATCGATAGACACATCCACTTGATAGCTTTCCAGATTGACCTCAAGGGCTTTTGATTTAATCTGCAAAATCTTCTCCCTCTGGATAAACCGGGCAAAAGCAAACCACCGCCCGCCTATCGGGAAAAATAAAAGGGCACTTTAATGACCCAAAGTGTCGGTTTTATTCCGGCGAAAAGTACCCGGTTTTTTAAAACAAGAAATGCTTATAATTTTAGTATAAATTATGGACAAAGACAACCCGTATCGCAAACCATTCTTTATGTTTTGGCTTTTTATCCCGGTGGAAAGTATGGGGTTTTTAAAACCATAACCCTTTAGTCTGTTTCACTTAAATCCTTCAGCATAGGATTCAAATCAAGTTCGCCCTCCCGGGTCTGCCCTCCCAACTCCAAAAATTTTTTCATGCGGGCTTGAGAGGAAGAAAAAGACAATGAGCGCATGAAAAGCGATGTTTCCTCAAACAATCCTTCAACCAATGGCAAACCGGCTGCGTTTTGAACGGATTTTTTGGCCAGCGCAATGGCTTCCGCCGGGAAAGAGGCAATTCTATACGCCAGGTCTTCCACAAACGGACCAATTTCATCATCCGGCAAGATCCGGTTAACATAGCCATACCGCTCAGCCACTTCAGCGGTAAAATCACCGCAGCCGAGCACCACTTCAAGTGCCCGGGCCTGACCCATCAGGCGGGGTAGCCGCTGGGTGCCGCCTCCCCCGGGAATGATCCCCAGCGCCACCTCGGGTTGCCCTAAGATGGCTTTGCCCATGGCACCGAACCGCATATCCAATCCCAATACAAATTCACTGCCACCACCCCGCGCCCGCCCTTCTATTTTAGCAATGCTGACTTTAGGCATGTGTCGAAAAGCTTCACAGGCTTTATTTAGTTCATGAAGCTCGGTAAATGGCGGTAGTGACTGATCGGCCATAAAAGCCAGCACCGCCACATCATAATGGGCGATAAAAAAATCAGAATTCGCGCTGTCAAAAACAATAACCTTGACTTCGTTATCCGCGGCAACCTCACCTGAAAGTCGATAAATCTCAGCCGAAAGATCGACGGTTAACAGATTAATCGGGGGATTATCAAGGGTAACGAATAATACGCCGCGTTCGCAACGAAACTTCAACAGTTGATAATTGTCATACGCCATGGCGACTCCTTTCTTCTTTTTTTAAATGTAAACAATAATGTGCCGTTTAACCATTTTCAGCGAGACCTTTGAAAAATGGATTCCCGGATTTTTTGCCATTTTGGTCGACCTTTTTGGTGTCGATTCTCCTTAGATTTCAAATGCGGCACAATGCCAAAATTGGACTGTTTACGAAACCGTCAAGATTACCCAATATCAAAAATGGTGATATCAGAGCAAGAGCCAATATTGAGAAAATTTTCCCGCAGCTTGCAGCTTCAATTTTAATATATTTCGAGGTTTCCGATTCATATTGACTTAATGATTCATCCATGATTTAATTAATACTTAAGTTCCAATGAGTTATCTAGTGTCCTACGCAGATAGTAAAGGCTTGAATTTTAATCCGGCGGCGACGGATGAAAACTTGAGCCTGGCGTAAAAATTGGGCAAAAAGAAATGCATGGGAAAAATCTCGCTACCCGGAGGTTAACCATGGAAACACCTCTTAAATTATGCAAACTTCGCTCCTAACAGAAGGGTATCGAGTCTGTTGGGAGCATACAGAGAAACAAGCTCTCCCCTGAACTAATAACGCTTGTATCACTTTCCTCCTCTAACGTGACGTTTATAAAAATTCTCCCCGTTCATTCATCTGCGGAAGCATTTCTGTTCAGCGGAGCAAACCACCGGGCTTTCTTAAAACAGTAAGTAGTATGATATCATTTTCTTTCGTAATACTTCTGCTTGCCCGGATGTAAAATACGGAAGTCCAAAGAAGAATAAAGAATCATTTTAGAAAATGAAAGGAGGAGCTATGGAAAACCATGTTATGCATTATGAAACACTTATTAGGGTTACAAACGCCATTTCCCAAAGTAAGGACCTGGAGGAAGTCGTCC
>JAUXEW010000152.1 GCA_030620375.1 Desulfobacteraceae bacterium
AAAAACGAAATTATTGTTTTAAAAAAAACCCGGTGCTTCGCACCGGGATAAAACTGAAACTTTGAGGCATTGGCGTGCCCCCCTTTTTCCCGCTTTGCGGGAAAAGAAAGCCACCCGCTATGCGGGTGGTAGTTTACTCGACGGCTGAGACAAACGGTTACGCTGACAAACGCTATAGAATTAATGGCTTCGTAAAAAGCCTGATTTCTGCACGGTGCTTTATCCTTAACTTGACCCCACGGGTGGTATGTTATAAGGCATTTCATAATTACCAATTGAAGCTCCCCGATGCAAGCAGCAAGGAGAACGGCATGAAGAGATCGGAGTCCAACAAAATGACGGTAACATCACCGGAACAAATTTTTGAGATGGCAACGGCCTTTCAAACCAGTCGTATCCTGTTAACCGCGTATGAACTGGATGTTTTTTCAGCTTTGGAAGGGAGTCCCCGGCATTCAGCGGACTTAGCCGAGACGCTGGGGACGGACCCCAGGGCAACGGACCGATTGTTAAACGCGTTGTGTGCTTTGGGTTTTGTGGAAAAGGAAAATGGTTTGTTTTTCAATTCTCATATTGCTGAAACATTTTTGGTGAAAGGTAAAACATTCTATCTGGCCGGACTGATGCATATGGTGGACCTCTGGGAAACCTGGGGTACGCTCACCCAGGCGGTTAAAGCGGGTCATCGAGTAGCTATGGGACCGACTAAAACCAGGTCTTCCAAGTGGTTTGAAGCATTCATTGCCGCTATGCATCAGCGTGCCGTGATGGCCGCACCGGAGGTGGTTTCCCGCATAGATCTGTCCGGTATAACAAAGGTGCTGGATGTGGGTGGTGGGTCCGGCGGATATGCCATGGAATTTGCCCGGGCAAATGACAATATCCGTATAACGGTTTTTGACTTGCCGGGTGTAATCCAATTGACCCGGCAGTATGTTGCCGAAGCCGGAATGCTAAACCGGATCGAATTTGCTGAAGGGGACTACTACGTGGATGAATTGGGCAGAGACTTTGATTTGGCTTTTTTATCAGCCATCATTCACAGCAATTCACCGGAGCAAAACCAGGCTCTGTTTGATAAAGTTTCAAGGGCGCTAAACCCGGGCGGGAAAATGGTGGTGCAGGACTTTATTATGGACGAAGACCGGACCGGTCCCTTATTTGGCGCAGTTTTTTCCCTGAATATGATAGTGGGAACAGATGCAGGTGATACCTATACACCGGCAGAAATCAAAAATTGGTTGGGCCGATCCGGGTTTGAAAAAATTCAATCTATCCCTCTTCAGGGACCAGCGGATATCATTGTCGGGCACAAACCAGCCAAAGCATAAGATGAACAAATCCCACCCCGAACATCGATCCCAGACCATTCGACAAGCTATGATTGAACTTCTGGGAGACGCGGCAGCAAGTGCCCGGGACATTTCCCAGGCGTTGAGCATTCAGGAAAAGGATATTTATGGTCATCTAACGCATATCGATCGCTCATTGGACGCCAAGGGGAAAAAGCTTGCAATTCTTCCGGCACGGTGCCTTTCGTGCGGGTTTGTGTTTAACACTCGCAAACGGTTTGCCCGGCCCGGCCGCTGTCCCGTGTGCAAACAATCACATATTGAAGTGCCGATGTACCGGATTGATAAGATAAGGTGTTGAACCATTCTTTACCTTAATCCGTTTAATATGACTTGTTGTCACACATTGAATCGAAACGTAATAATATCACCGTCTTTTACTTCATAGGCCTTTCCTTCAAGCCTGACCACGCCCTTTTTTTTAGCCTCGCCGTAAGAACCGGCATCTATTAAATCATTGTGAGAAAGGACTTCTGCCCGAATAAATCCCTTTTTCATGTCCGTGTGAATCGTACCGGCAGCCTCAAGTGCCGCCATTCCGGATTTGATAGTCCATGCCCGGACTTCATCGGAGCGTATGGTAAAAAATGAGATCAACCCGAGAAGTTCATATGATCGTTTAATCACCCGGTCCATGGCCGATGCGGTGATTTCAAACTCGGACAGAAAATCTGCGGCTTCTTCAGGGGACATCTGTGCCAGTTCCTTTTCCAATATGCCTCGAATCACCATGGAATTTTCCTGAAAGGTCAGACCATTTGCCTTCGGAAGGTCATTGTCATCATCCGTATTATTAAACAGCACCAGCACGGGTTTGGCCGATACAAGGGCAAATCCTTTTAATAGTGGAGCACCGGCAAGCTCGGGAAGTCTTCGAATCGGCAGCTCATTTTCAAGATATCTTTTACATTCGTTTAACAGCGAGATTTCTTCGGGGTTGATTTTATTCCCCCGTTTTTGGTCAAGATCCAGACGCCCCAACCGTTTTTCAACCACTAAAAAATCTGAAAAGGTTATTTCCTCGTCCAGAGACGTGAAATCTTGTAGTGGTGAAGGTGCTTTGTAACCGTATACTTCAAAATTTCGAACCACGTGGATCAGGGCATCGCAGTCTCTGATTTTGTTGAAATCGGGTTGTTCTTGACTTTTTTCTCTTTTTTGAGCCGATGCCCCGGGTAAAAAGTATTCCACCTGGGCATAAATGGTCTTTTTCGGCTGATATATATCGCGAAGCAGATCCACACGCTGATCCGGTACCGTGATGGTACCGATCAGATCTTCTCCCTTGCCCTGGGTATCCTGAAAATTATGGGTTAATGCTTCGAATATGGTGGTTTTTCCGCATCCGGAAAGTCCGATAATGCCGAGTTTCATATGAATCGTTCACCTGCTTCTTTAAAAATGATGCAACATAACAGAACATTATGAAATATGCTGGTTGTTCGGGATGGTCAAAGGGATGTCCGCTATCCGATTATCGATATAAATTCAATCCATCTAATACGGCCTTTGCTTCTTCAACTATGGATTGAATTACCTCGGAAACATTCGGGATGTCGTGGATTCGCCCGGCCACTTGCCCCATTCCCATCATACCTTCAAGAACGTTTCCCTGCTGCCACCCTTTTCGGCCCGAATCGCCGCTGATATAGGGCGAGAGTGCTTCAATGGTTGCTCCTTTATTCTCCATTTCCAGTACTTTTTCCGACCACGGCGTTCTTAACACCCGGCTGGGGTTTTTGTACGCTCGCATCACAATCATGGTATCATTTTCTCTGGCATCCACGATAGCTTGTTTGGCATCAGGGTGTATGGGACATTCTTCCGTGCTCATAAACCGCGTACCCATGTTCACCCCATGCGCCCCCATGGCCAGAGCCGCAACCAAAGTCCGTCCGTCACAGAATCCGCCGCCGGCGATTAAAGGAGCTTTTATGGCGTCCCATACTGCCGGCACCAATACCAGGGATGTTACATCCTCCATGCTGGGATGACCACCGCACTCTGTTCCCACTATAGAAACAACGTCTACTCCCATTTTATCCACCTTAACCGCATCCTGCAGCCGGGCACATTTATGAATATGGGTCAGCCCTCCCTCCTTGATTCGTTCTCGATAAGCCTCCGGGCTTCGGCCTGCGGTTTCTAATATAGTAATGCCGGCATCGATGACCCAGTCAAGCCGTTCTTCGACCGGCAGGTCCCGCATGGCAGGGAATAATCCCACATTTACACCAAAAGGCTTATCGGTGAGATCGCGGGTCTTTTTTATTTCGTCCATAAATTTTGAACGCTCCTCAAAGAATGCGGACGGAATACAACATAACCCACCTGCGTTTGCCACCGCCGCTGTTAATTCGGCCAGCGTGATGCCGTGCATGGTTCCGCACTGAATCGGGAATTTTACGCCAAAGAGTTCGGTTAGTTTCGTTTGAAGCATAATGTTGCCTCCTATTATAATTGGGTTGAGTCTGTATTAGGTTAGTGCCCATCCATAAACGGCATCTTTTGGCCCAGAGCTTCGTTTTTGCTCTTTTGAAATCCTCAAAATAGCGCGCTATTCCTACGGTTTCAAAATTGCTCTGGCCTTTCTCTGAACCAAAATCTACCATTTCTGGATGGACACTATATTATATTATGCACCAAATCAAAAAAAAATTCAAACCACGATATTAGTAAGGAAGCTGTCTTGATTATGGGCTGATTTTTTGTTAAACATAACATAAAGTATGCATTACCTCTAAGTTTTATAAACTTTCCAGAAATCAAACGTTACTATTCATTGCTAATTTAAAAAAATCTAAAACCTGGCCCACTGACCAGGTCAGCGTTATTTGTTTTAAAAAACCCGGTGCTTCGCACCGGTATAAAACTGAAACTTTGAGGCACTGGCGTGCCCCCTTTTTTCCCGCTTTGCGGGAAAAGAAAGCCACCCGCTATGCGGGTGGTAGTTTACTGGTTATACCAAAAAAGAGTTGGCCTGAAAGCGCCTTAAGTCGGCAAACTGCTAAATTTTTTAATAAAGGAGAATACCCATGACAGAAAAAGACATGTATCAAGAATTGGCGGAAAGTATCGGCGCCGGAGATTCTAAAATTGTTCCTGAAATTATGAAAAAGATGGCGGACGAAAGGGAAATTAAAATTGTAATGGCGGCTTCACCACCGACAACTCTGGAGGAACTGGTAGAAAAGACCGGCATCTTAAGGGATGAAGTCGAGCAGATGTTAGATACGCTATTTATCAAGGGACTGATTTTTAAATCCAGAAAAAAAGATGCAATGCGTTATTACCGCGTTAGACATCTTATTCAGTTTCATGATGCCACCATCCTTTGGCCGAATATTTCAAAAGAAATGCTGGATATGTGGAAAGAATTCGATCATAAGGAATGGCCCGGATATTTGGACACCATAGAAAATATTATTCCCAAACCCGGCTCAAGAGTCGTTCCGGTCAATGTCAGTGTTTCGCCTGAATCGCAGATTAAGGCATTTGAAGACGTAAGGCAGATTGTGGAAAATGCTGACAGATTGGCAGTGGTAAACTGTACCTGCAGGCTCGTTAATGGGGAGTGTGGCAAACCGGTGGAAGTCTGTATTCAGATTAACCGTGCTGCTGATTATACGCTGGAGCGTGGAACGGGTCGTGAGCTGACCAAAGAGGAAGCCATTGAAATGTTGAAAATGTGTGAAGAAGAGGGCCTGGTTCACATTACCGATAATCGGCGGTCGTTGGGCAATCTGATCTGCAACTGCTGTGATGATTGCTGCATCAACTGGCCGGGTTCCAGAAAAGCAAATAAGAAGTTCGTCGCCCCCAGCCGATTTATTGCCTATGTGGACCCGGAACTCTGCACGTCGTGTGAAGTCTGTTTAGACAGGTGCTATTTTGATGCCATTACCATGGATGGAGAAGAAGGTGTGGCCTTGATTGATGAGGAAAATTGCATGGGCTGCGGACTTTGCTTGGTGACCTGTGATTCTGAGGCCATGACCTTAAAGGAAACAAGGACTGAAAATTTTGTGCAGGATTAACGTGTGACCATATTTTTTTTAGATCCGGATGAGCCGAATGCCGGCAGAGCATGGGGATATGATGAAGAGAGGCTATAGTGGTGTTTCAGAGGCGGATTTTTGAAAACAGTAACACGTCGTCAAACGGGCAGCCCTGCAAGGGAAGAAGAAATGACGAGAGGTTTTGAATTAACTGAAAAAGAATTAACTGATATCTCCCGCAGCCTTCAAAAAAATATTCAGATCGGATTGTGCGAAGATAAAACGGAAATCAAGTGTTTGCCTACATTTATTCCGCTTATGGATGACTTAAAGGATGGCCAGTCGTATGTATTAGACTTGGGCGGATCTAATTTGCGGGCTGCAGTTGTATCTTTCGAAGACGGGAAGGCCAATTTTTTAAAAATGCCGGTGAAAAAGGTTATGCCCTGGAAAAGAAACGAAGCTTTTCCAAAAGAGCAATTTTTAAGTATTCAGGCTGAATTACTTGCCGCTTTAAATTATCCGGATGAATGTCCTATTGGATATTGTTTTTCATATCCCGCGGAATCAATGCTTAACCGTGATGCGAAACTGCTCAATTGGACCAAAGGAATAACAGTTCCGGACACTGAGGGATATGGCATTGGCAATATGCTCCTTGAGTATTTGAAAAGCCACAACAAAAAGGTAAATGCCAACAGAATCAGTGTCATCAATGATACTATCGCCAGCCTTTTCGCCGGGCTGGTTGAGTCAAAAACGGATGTGTATATCGGACTGGTCGTGGGGACAGGCACCAATATGGCCACATTTATTAACGCTGAAGATATACCAAAGCTTAAAAATATTTCCAAATGGCACGGCCTTACACCGGTAAATTTGGAATCAGGGAATTTTGATTCGCCTCATTTAACCCACTGGGATAGGGAAGTTGACAAAAATTCTGAGAACAAGGGGGCGCAGCTCTTTGAAAAGGCGGTATCCGGAATGTATCTCGGCCGTATTTTTAAATCCGTATTTCCTGGTAGTAACTTTGACTCTGCTTCCGGTGCAGAGGGTTTGGTTCGAATGCTTAATGCGCCTACAGGAGCGGACCCTGTCCATATTTCGGGTGCAATGAAAATTTATGAGCGATCTTCTAAATTAATTGCAGCATCACTGGCAGGTCTTATTTATTGGTTGGTAGGCCGGCAATCCATACAAAACATTCGAATAGTCGCTGAAGGGGGTCTCTTCTGGAGTGAAGTGTTGGGGGAAAAATATTATCTGAATCTCACGAAAACCACGCTTGAAACGCTTCTCAACAGTTTGGGCTTGCCAAAAATGGAGATCGAATTTTCAAGGATTAAAGAAGCCAATTTAATCGGTACGGCCATAGCAGCACTGTCGTAAGATATAAGTTGTTGATATTTTGGCTTACTCGGCATAGGCTCATATAGAGGAGATGCAAAATGGCTTATGAAAAATTACTTGCGCCTGTAAAGATCGGTAAAACAGAATTAAAAAACCGGATCGCCTTTGCACATTTGATTACCCGGGGATATACATAGGGGATAATTAAATTTAAATTTCGAAGTCCAAATGAAGCCTTATATTACATTGAAAGATAGGGAAAGCCTCCGCGGAAAAAGGA
>JAUXEW010000161.1 GCA_030620375.1 Desulfobacteraceae bacterium
AAAAAGCCTCAAAGAAAGTCGCATCAGCTTGATGTTATGGTTGATTTATTATTTGAAGCCTCCCCGCAGCAAGCTACGGGGATTCTTCCAAGTAAGGATTTTAGACCATTTGTATTTCGCTCGCTAACCCCGCAGCAAGCTACGGGGAATGTGCTCGCATTGCTTGTTCAAATTGAAGGGAGAAAGAAAAATTGATTTACGCCGGTTGTGATTTAGGTACCATTACGGCCAAAGCCGTCATTATCGAAAACGGCAATATCCTGGCTGCCGAAATACTTCCCTATACCAGTCTCCCCCGACAGGCGGCAGTTGATGTCATGGAAAAAGCCATGTCTCATGCCGGTTTAAAAGAGGGCCGGATTACTTACTGCCTGTCCACCGGTTTTGGGAAAAAAGCGGTCACATACGCCGACAAGGATATTCCGGAGCTCATCTGCCTGAGCAGAGCCATAAGCGTTCTCAATCCGGCGGTCAGAACCGTTATTGACGCCGGCGGTCAAAGTATTAAGGCGTTCAACATTAATACCAAGGGCAAGATAATCGCTTCTACGGCTAATGAAAAATGCGCAGCAGGGACTGGAAAATTTATGGAGGTCATGGCCCATGCATTGGAAATGCCGCTGGAACAGCTGAGTCATGCCGCTCTTGAATCGAACAATCCATTGCCCATCACCAGCCAATGCGGTGTTTTTGCCGAAAGCGAAGTCATCACCCATGTAAATGAAGGGAAAGACAGACTGGACATCTTCGCCGGCATTGCCTTATCAGTCGCCAGCAAAGTCGCGGGTGTGGCCAGGCGTATCAGCCTGGATGAAGCGGTTGTGCTCGTGGGTGGCGTCGCCAAAAATCGAATCGTGGTCAGAGATTTCGAGTCGGAGTTGGGAATACCCATTGCCGGTTATGATATGGACCCACAGGCCGTAGCCGCTTTTGGAGCAGCCCTTATGGCCAAGGAGAGAGATCCTCATTCAATTTAACGTAACTGCTCAATAAGTTCGGGGTGTGGAGCGGCAGCAGGCCATAAAATTTTAAGATGGCTGAAACTCACGCAAAAGTGTGCCTAACCCGAGGATGTCCCGGATCCACAGCATCGAGGGCGTAGCCAAAAATATTGGAGCCGGGATCAAAATATGATGGCCTTTGATAAACACAAAACGTTTATGATGATATCGCAGCTTTCAAAGCGTTCCGATATACCGATATCAACCATCAAGTTCTATCTCAGAGAGAATCTCCTGCCCAAAGGGATCAAGGCAAACAGGACCACCGTCTATTACGGGCAGGCACATCTCGATCGCCTCGAAACGATCAAAAATATCCGGAAAGAGGGCTTATGCCTCCGGCATATTAAAAAAATAATAGAAAAATCGGACAAAACGGATATAGGCTTTGAGAACCAGCTACCCTCTGCCAGAAGAGAAAATATCATTGATGCAACCATCCCGCTATTCTTGGACAAGGGATTAGAAAGGACATCCATCACTGATATCGTGAAGGCGTCCCACATCAGCCGCAATACATTTTACAGGGAATTCAAAAGTAAACGAGATGCGTTCGTGGCATGCCTGGACAAAATCTTTCGTGATATGATCAATAAATTTAACAACGACGTCGATAAAAAGATGGCGATCCACCGTGAGCGAAATCCCTGGCGCTTTTTAGACACACAGTCTTCATGGACCGATTTCATGAATCTGCTGGGCGCCACAATCGTAAATGATCCCCAATTGCTGGACAAAATGCTGGATGATCATATCGAACTTCGGGCGAATTCCCTTTCCAAAGGATTTGATATCTATTTAAAGCAAGGACTAATCCGGCCCGTTGATACAAAACTGTTAGGGCTTATTGTATTGGGCATTATCGACTATTGCAGCCGGTTTCTTCGTAGCGGTAAATTCAGCGAAACCAGGGTCACATTTGACAAGGCTATTGATATTATCATCAATGGTATCGGATTAAAACAGGTTAAAATAGAATCCGAGTAAACTACCACCCGCTGCATTCGGGTTATTTTGATATTTTTGCCGAAAAGCACCGAATTTTTAAAACCATAATAACGGTTGCCCGTTTAACAAATAGGGCACCCTTGAACGGGAGAAATGACCATGGGAAAACCTTTTGAAAAGACAATGGAGATGGTCAACGGGCTGGCAAAGCCGGCGCTCGAACTTTTTAAAACCATGGATGATGAGGATGCCAAGCTTTTCATCATAAGGCTTAACGATTCCATTGGCCGCTTAGAAGAAATCGCCGCCGCCATAACACACCAAAATCAGAAAGTGGCCTTATTCGAGTTCGGATTGACACCCCAACTATTTTATGCATTTGACTGTGTGCCGCTTTGCATGGAAACCTTCCCAATGCTCTTTACAGCGAACAGAAAGGAGGTCTTTTATGAATTCATCGAGGCCGCCGAGGCGGCCGGCCTTCCTTCTGATGTTTGCTCAACTGACCGCTGTATTGTCGGCGCGGCTCTCAGTGGTGAATTTCCGACCAATTCCTTTTTCGTAGCGTCATCCGCTCCTTGCGACGGTACACGTATAGCATACCCGATCATGAAAAAGGCCCTGAAAGTCCCCACACTATTTCTTGAAGCGCCTTATACTTACGAAAAAGAAGCCGCACATTGGTACGGCCAGCAAATTAAAACAGACCTTATCCCTTTTCTTGAAGCGGTGACCGGAAAGAAATTTGACATTGATCGATTCCGTGAAATTATCGAAGAGTCAAATAAGGCCTATGAACTCATGCTGGATATATTTGACGCATATACAGTGAAGCCCAGCCCAATTCCGGCATCGATTAGTGGCTTTCCTTACGCAAGCTTTATTGCATCTGCAGGACATCCCCGAAATACCGAAAGCACCAGACTTTTCCATGATGAGGTCATGCGACGCGTCAAAGATGACATTCAAAATCCGTTCGAAGAAAAGCATCGCGTTCTATGGTGCCACGTTCAGCCGACATTTGACGGAGAATTTTTCAAATGGATGGAAGAAAAACTTGGCGCAACCGTGGTAACTAGCATGTTGTCCTCATCGCCGATACTCCTTCCAATCGATACCACCGACATCGACACCATGCTGGAAGGTTACGCCTGGCAAGGACTGGATATGACCATGTCTATCATGCGGTTTGATACCAACAAACTTCTTGAGTTTACAATGAAAGCGTATCATCAATATCGATGTGACTGTGTCATTGTCACCCAGCACGTTGGATGCAACAGCATCTGCGGCGCTGCGGGACTCATGAGACGATACTTTCATGATGAAGGTGTTCCCGCTCTTTTTATTGAATTAGACTACAACGATGACAGGGTCCTGTCATCAGAACCGTTAAGAGAGCAAGTTGAAGATTTCTTCACCACTATTATGGCATAAAGAGAGACTAAGGAGATACTATGGATGGCTTAAATTACTTTGAGGAGACGGCATCGACGCTGTACAACCCGGATGTCCGGTCGTGGAAACAGGAAGGCGGCCTTGTCATCGCCACCCAATGTTCCAGCATACCGGAAGAACTGATCCATGCAGCCGGTATATTACCCATGCGAGTTCGTGCTCCGGGTCTGCAGGATACTAAAAATGCGGATGCCCATTTGCATCGTATCAACTGCTCATACTCCCGCTCGGTATTGGAATATCTCCTACTTGGCAAGCTAAATTTTCTGGATGGATTCGTCGCCACCAATACTTGCGACCACCACCTGCGTTTGGTATCAGAGGTCGAGGACAAATCCGATTATTCGTTCTTTCATTATTTTCAGATGTACCATACCCTCGGTCAAGGCGCAAAGGAATGGCTTCTGATAGAAATGAACCGGTTGGTTAAGGAAATTGGAACTACACTTGGCATCAAGATCTCCACGGAAGACCTTCGCCGGACGATTTCGGTTTATAATCGAACGCGCCGGCTCATGGCCCGACTCAATGATATGAGAAAAGCCGCCCCACCACCACTGACCGGTGCCGAGTATATGAATATCGTCCTCAGCGGGATGTCAATTCCGCGAGAAGCCTTTAACAAGCGTCTCGAAGCCTTGTTGCCGGAACTTGAGAAACGACAAGTTGCCGAAACCCGTTTACCCCGGCTTTTAATTATTGGAGGGGCCTGCGACTCTCCTGGTTTTATTGATTTTATTGAAAGTAAAGGTGCCTGTATCGTGGCTGATGGGCTGTGTTTTGGCCTGCGTCATTATATGGGTATCATCGATGAGGCGGCTTCCGATCCTTTGGAAGCCATTGCCGACCGGTACCTTGCACGGATTCCTTGCCCGTCTATAATCGACGGTTTTGATCAAAGCTATGCCATTCTTAAGGAAATCATTGACGAACTGGATGTTCAAGGTGTCATCAGTGCCCGCTTGAAATTTTGTGACCACTTTGCCGGTATTCGAAAAATGCTGGTTGACCAGCTGCGTCAAGAAAAGAGCGTGCCGGTTCTGGAGCTGGAGCGTGAATATAACACGACCAGTTCGGGACAGATCAGTACCCGGATTCAGGCATTTTTAGAGCTGCTTTAGCAGTCGCCTCCGCCTCTTCAAGCGATTGATAGCCCAGGTCCTTGACCAAGAATTCGTATAATGCTTCGTTTAAGCTTTTTTTCGCCTTCTGGTATGTTTTAATATCCTCATAAAGAAGACCCAGGGTTTCGCAGGAATAGGTTTCAAGTTCCCCTCGCAAATACGTTTCAAACGATGTTTGAAGAGATGTATCCTCCCGGCTGTCAATGGACCTGGCCCCGCTCATCAGATTGGGATATTTTTGAAACATTTCTTTTTGCCATGCATATTGAATACCCACAATCTTATCGATTAACGGGTCCTTATTCAGGGGAGGAACAAGATTATCCATCCGGGCATATTTTAAAGTCATCAGGTTTCGCCCATTTTTTTTTGCCGCCATCAAATCGTTTAAGTAACTCTTCAATGTCTCTTCCGACCACGCTGAAAATTGTGCCCGACGATTCTTTTTAAATTCATCCGGATGATCCTGACAACTCGCTCTTTCGATAGCTGAAACGGTTAAGAACATGTCAAGTTCTTCTTCCAGAATCTGATTAATCAATACATTTTTTTTCTGATGCATGATTCCCTCTTAAACTCCCCTATTCAGATACCATTCATAGGTCCGTTTCATTCCCTCTACAAACGACATATACTTAAATTCAAGTACGTGTTCAATTAACGATCCTGAATAAATCAGATGCTGTTCCAATGGAAAAGGCAGTGGAATTTGTTGTTCATCAATTTCTTTACTCTCTAAGGTATATATTGAAACCTTTATGCCTATAATATCTTGTAAAACCTGAATGAATCTTTGATAACCGACCAGTTCCTCTCCTGCAAGATTAAACGAACGGTTATAAACAGCCGGGTTCCCTATGCATAATCGAATAATCCGTGCCACATCCCATACGGAAACAAATTGAAAAAGCGCAAGTTCATTTTTTGGCAGAACAACTGATTCTCCTTTCGAAATAAGGTCGAAAAAATAGCTTTCTCTTGGTGCATAATTATATTTTCCATAAATAACCGTCGGTCTCAAACACGTATAAGGGATATTTGATTTCCGACAAATATCCGCCAGCTTTAACTCTGCTTGCCATTTGTTAAACCCATATTCCGCGGCAGGACCCAATTCCGGCTGAGGGCCTTCGAGTCTGGGCGAATCTTCTTTGACGGGCAAGTCCGTTGTTTCGTCATAGATGGAAGCGGTACTGATAAAGATGTACTGCTTTATCAATTCATTGGGTATGGCCAACATCAATTGAGCAATATCAAGCGGAGTATACCCGCAAAAGTCGATCACCGTGTCCCAGCTTAATTGCGGAATAGCTGTCTTTAAATTATAATCATGTCTGTCACAGACAATCTCGGTAACGCCTTCTCTGCGAAGGGGATGATTTCCCCGGTTTAGGACATAAATATGATCGGTTCTTTCTCTTAAAAGGTCTTCAACAAAGACCTTGCCCACAAAATAACTTCCCCCGATAATGAGAATGTTTTTCGCCATTGGTTCTTACCCTTAACCTACCCACACATTTCGCTGTCTTAAATTATGATCTTTTATTTTGCTTTGGACACTCGGACCGTGATCAAGCAAAAACGTGCTGTTCGACTCACTTAACTTCTGATTTTTTAGTTCGACGATTATCAACCGACACATCTGTTCGATAAGTGCCGCTTTTTCATCATGGTTGTCCATACCAACCAGGGTCGCAATTTTAGAATGAAACCACTTTCCCAAATTCGGCAGCTCTAAAAGCGCACGATGCATCCATTTATAAAAAGGCGTGTATCTTCTATTGAGCAGGAATATCATGGAGATTACATCCGCGCAAAACTTAGTTTCTGCGTATTGAACCGCAAAAAATTCTTTTCTTTTTACGCATCGGGCATAATTGTATTGTCCGGACTGGGCGAGTGTCATACAACGGGAGGCAATTTTTTTAAGTCGGATGTCCTCCGGATAAAATGCCGTGAGTTTTTCCCGCCACAGGCTGAATTCTCCCAAAGGATCGTAAAAGATTTTACCGTTTGTACAGGCAGCCAG
>JAUXEW010000192.1 GCA_030620375.1 Desulfobacteraceae bacterium
ACGCCCCAGAGGCCACGGCATTTCATTTCACACACCGGATCCCGGTCTTTCTCCTATAATCCGCATCGGTGTGTTTGCATGCCGGTGCAATGACGCTTTGGGCTGGTTGGATAGTATGACCGAATATGTGGACGCTCTTGCAAACCAGGAAGATATTGTCCATGTAGAATCCTTAAACTCTGCCTGTGTACCCGAAGGATCTTCAAGCATTTTAAGAACCATTCGTGAAAAAGGAATCACCCGGATAGTCCTGGCATCCTGTGTCTGCTGCCCGCTGAATTTTGTGTGCAGTGCTTGTTCCGACCAGAGAAGCCGATTGAAACATGCCATCTTTACCGGCACAGGGATCAGTCGATCCATGGTGGAGACCTGCAACATTAGAGGAGAGGCACTGCGACATGTAAAAAAAGATCCGTTAAAAGCAAAAAGCAGTTTTATAGGTCTGATAGATCGTTCAATCACCAGATCCAAAAAATTAAAAATGCTTCCGGCCCTGGCCAGAAATTATAACTTTGCCACTGCGGTTATCGGTGAATCAGAAGCCGCATTAAACAGTGCGAAAACTTTAGCCGAAGCCGGATTGGAAGTATTTCTATTCGGGACATCCGGCAATTTCGTGAACAACGGACTTTTATACCCCAATATTCACAGCTTTGAAGGCGCCGTAGTCAAAGCAATCAGCGGCACATTGGGCGAATTTCAGTTGTCCGTGCAAACAGACGACTTCGAACAAATACTGCAAGTCGGTTCGGTAATCCTGGGCGAAAAGTCCAGATCCAAAGTACAGTATATTCACCAACAAGATCTGCCCAGTAAAACGGTGGCCTCTTCTATGCAGAAAGCGGGCATCTCAGGTGTTCCCTTTTTTGCTCCCGG
Organism: Desulfobacteraceae bacterium; assembly: GCA_030620375.1. Classification (GTDB taxonomy): domain Bacteria; phylum Desulfobacterota; class Desulfobacteria; order Desulfobacterales; family UBA5616; genus JAUXEW01. The sequence goes on from JAUXEW010000192.1 coordinate 877, forward strand.
GTTCACTTCTATAAAGGGTCTGTATTTGGCTGACCCACCCGGCATCAGTGTTTCCAAACGAAAAAAAGGCGCCGCTGCAGCGGCAATTGCAGCCGCGATTATGCCCCGTGGTCCCCGGCAGAGTAAGGGGTTCACCGTAGTCGTAAACGAAGAACTCTGCAGGGGTTGCGGACGCTGTATAAACGTATGCCCGTACCAGGCCGTTTCCTTATATCAGAATGAAATCGGCGGATGGCATGCCATTGTAGACGAAGCCCTGTGCAATGGCTGCGGCAATTGTATTTCCGTATGTCCGTCCAATGCAGCGGACAGCCCGTATCGCGACCATGCGTTTTTAGAGCAGACATTAGAAGAAATATTAATACATTAGGGTAGTAAATAATGTTGCCTTAGACAGGAGTGAAATACAGATTAAGAAAATGGACAAATACAAAATCATCTTATTCTTATGTAACTGGGGGCCGCATACGGCCTTTCAAATACTTCAGGATCAAGCGGCTGACATTCCATATGAAATCAAACTGGTCCGTATCCCCTGTACCGGAAGGATCAGCAAATCACTGCTTTTCAAGCCTTTTGAAATGGGAGCGGATGGCGTGGCCCTGCTGGGTTGCAGCCCCGGTGCCTGCCGTTACGGGAGCGGAACGGATGTTGCCGGGAAAAACATTGAGGACACCCGTAATATTTTAGAAATTCTGGGCCTGGGAAAAAATCGGCTGCGTCAGGCCACATTCCTGCCGGATGAATCGGATGCCCTTCTAAAATTTCTAACAAATTTTTCCGATGAAATCAAAACACTTGGGAAAACTCCGGTGATACCGTCGCGGGAGCCCGTGCCTGAGGCAGCGCCTCATGATTCCGTGATTGAAATTATCGCCAGACATGATGTGTATGCATGCCAGGACTGTGGAAAATGCTCCTCCGCCTGTCCGTTAACCTTGGCCGGGAAACCCTTTTCACCCAGAGCATTGGCCAATGCCATCATTACCGGTGATATTGACTCCCCTTCGCTCAGGAAAGATATCTGGGCGTGTCTGACCTGTGGACTCTGTTACGAACGATGCCCCTCGGCCGTGAACTTTCCGGAGTTCATCCGGGACATTCGATGTCAGATTACCAATCATCACCAAGGATTCAGTGAGGCGCACGGCGGGTTTTTCCAGTCTTTGATGAGAACCATGACCTCTCCCGGCGTTCAAACCAAACAATGGGAATGGCTGCCCGATGATATTCGCTTGGATTCGAAAAGCAATATCCTTTTCTTCGGAGGCTGCGCTTCTTATTTTGACACATTTTTCAAAAACAATCTCGGCGTTCAAACAACCGATATTTTAAGAGACAGTCTTCGGCTTCTTAATTTTTTTGATATTCAGCCTGCCGTGCTCGAAAATGAGCGTTGCTGTGGACATGACCTGCTCTGGTCCGGGGATCAGGATAATTTTTTAAAGCTGGCGGCACTTAATGTAGAAGCGATTCACGAGTTAAATATTGAAGAAGTCATCACTGCCTGTCCGGAGTGTTACAGAACCCTTTCCTTCGATTATCCGAAACACGGTTTGGAACTTAACTTTAAGGTAACCCATATCTATGATTTACTGGAAACGGAAATCGACAAAGGTGCAGTTGACTTTAAAAAGATTAAGAAACATATTACCTATCAGGATGCATGTCGCTTAAGCCGATTTGAAGATCGGGCGGATCTTCCCAGGAAATTGATCCGGCGGTTAAACCCGGAAAGTTTTCATGAAATACCGGAAAACGGCCGGGCTGCCATTTGCTGCGGAAACAGCGCTTGGGTCGGATGTGATGCATACAGTAAGGCGCTTCAGGTGAAACGGCTGAGGCAGGCCCGTACCAATGGAAGCGATCTATTGATTACATCCTGCCCAAAATGCCAGATCCACCTCCAATGCGCTATGGAAGATCCATTTCTTGGAGATGAACTGAACATCGAGATGAAAGACTTAATCAGTGTTATTGCCAAGACCATTCACTGGGCATAATCGTTAATTCGATTAAACCGATAGAGAACAATGCCTGAAAACAAAAAACACGAATTTGACTGTTAATGGAATCATATTGAGGAATTGTGATGGAAGCAATTAGCGCGTTAAACACATCCGCCGGCGAAGCATTCAAGCCGAGAATCGGTGTATACGTCTGCCACTGTGGTTTGAATATAGCCCAGACCGTAGATTGTCGGAAAGTGGCCCAACTGTCAACGGAACTTGACAGTGTCGTTGTTTCAAAAAACATCGACTATGCCTGTTCTGAACCGGGCCAGCAAGAAATCCGCGATGACATTAAGGAACACGGATTGGACCGTATCGTAATAGCCTCTTGTTCTCCCAGGCTCCATGAACCCACTTTCCGGCAAATGATGCAGTCCGCCGGGCTGAATCCTTTTCTGTTGGAAATGGCCAACTTGCGGGAACAATGCAGCTGGGTTCATATAAATGAACCTGAAGCGGCAACGGAAAAAGCCTTCGATCTGGTTAAAATGGCTGTTTCCCGAGTGAGCCTGCTTAAGCCCCTTTACCCGGAAACCTTGCCTCTGACCAAACGTACACTGGTCATCGGCGGTGGTGTGGCAGGAATCCAGGCTGCCCTTGACCTTGCCGACAACGGGTATGAAGTAGTGATGGTGGAAAAAAATCCGTCCATCGGCGGCGTGATGGCCCAATTGGATAAAACATTCCCCACCATGGACTGTTCCATCTGAATTCTCGGGCCCAAGATGACGGATGTCGGTCGACATCCCCGAATCAAGCTTCACACACTCACAGAAGTAGTGGATGTAAAAGGTTATGTGGGCAATTTTCAAGTCAAACTCTTGAAAAAAGCTCGATATGTAGATGAAAAGGAGTGCACGTTCTGCGGCGATTGCGTTGAGGTTTGTCCCGTGGTACGGCCGGATGAATTCAATCTGGGGCTCTCTTCCCGGAGAGCTATTTATTCACCTTTTCCCCAAGCGGTACCGGCGTCATATGTGGTGAACATCAACGAATGCCTGGGGCACAATCCTTCGGTATGCGCTAAATGTGTAGAAGCTTGCGAAAAAAAGTGTATTAATTTTCATATGTCCGATGAAGAAATTGTCGAAAAAGTGGGTTCCATCATTGTCGCTACCGGATTTGCGCCATACGATCCGAAAGAGGTGGATGAATATGGCTACACCCGATTTGAAAACGTTCTGACCAGTCTGGAGTTTGAACGTCTGGTTAATGCCGGCGGTCCTTCACAGGGGAAATTGATTCGGCCAACGGATATGAAACCGCCGAAATCCATTGGATTTATTCAGTGCGTCGGCTCCCGTTCCGCAATCAAAGGCGGAGAATATTGCTCCAATACCTGCTGCATGAACACCATTAAAAGTACATTGGTCATTAAAGAACACTCGCCCGACATAGAGGTAAAGGTCTTTCATATCGATATTCGCGCCTTTGGGAAAGGATTTGAAGAACTATACAAACGAAGTCGCCGCCTGGGTGTAAAGTACATCAGGGGGTTGCCGGGAACCGCCGAAGAGATTGAGAACAAGAGTCTTCGAATTGCAATCGAAAACACCGTTACCGGCAAAATTGAATTTCATGAGCTGGATATGCTGGTGCTGGCGATCGGAATCCGACCCGAAAAAGGCAATCGGAAGCTTCAGGAAATGCTGGGGCTTCAAATGACACCCGATGGTTTCTTCCTGGAAGCTCATCCTAAACTTCAACCGGTGGATGCGGCCACACGGGGAATATTTTTTGCGGGATGTGCCGAGAGCCCCAAAGACATCAGGGATAGTGTAACCCAGGCATCAGCCGCAGCGGCCCGTGCCATTCGGTTAATGCATAAAGGGGAAATCGTTACAGAACCGATTACTTCCGAAATTATTATCGAGAAGTGCACGTCCTGTGGCAAATGCGCCGAGGTTTGTCCCTATAATGCCATTACCGTTGATAAAAATAAAAAGACGCCGGCTTCGGTAAATTCCGCGGCATGTGCCGGGTGCGGCACCTGTGCGGCGGAATGCCCGTTCGACGCCATTACCATGAACCATTTCACAGACGACCAGATCATCAACCAAATCGATGCCATGTTTGAGAACAAGCCGGACACCAAAATTTTAGTCTTTGCGTGTAATTGGTGTTCCTATGCCGGTGCCGATTATGCCGGTGTGTCCCGGCTTCAGTATCCTTCCAATGTACGGCTGATCCGAACCATGTGTTCGGGTCGAGTAGATGAAAAATTTATCTGGGAAGGATTTGAAAGGGGCGCTCCGGTCATTCTGGTATCGGGCTGCCACTTTGGGGACTGTCACTACATAGACGCCAACCATTGGACCGAAAAAAGAATTCATAAAGTCAGAAATAAGATGGAAAAATTGGGTATTCGTCCGGAACGGCTTCAACTGAAATGGATCAGTGCGGCGGAAGGCATCATTTTTGCAAAATTTATGGGGACAATGGAGGCCCTCCGTCAGCAGGTTTCCCAAGAAGAAATTAACGAAACCATCGAAATTTTAAAAAACCGCAAGCGTAAAATGATAGATAAAAATACGGCATGAAGCCTTTTACTAACATGCAACCACTAACTAGTGTCCATCCAGAAATGGTAGATTTTGGTTCAGAGCAAGGCCTGAGCGATTTTGAATCCGCAGGAATAGCGTGCT
>JAUXEW010000116.1 GCA_030620375.1 Desulfobacteraceae bacterium
GTCAGTATTTTCCGGATCAATGAGACTGAGAGACGGCATACCGTAAGATGTAAACGCGATAGCGTATTTCCACATGTGCATGCTGTTATGATCCCAATCCCGAAAAGTATCACCCGAAGCTTCAAGACTGCTGTATTGGCGAACCACATATTTCCATTGGCCTTTTTCATCTTCCAATAGCATGCGCTCACCGATGGGTTTGAAATAGCTTTTACCGTCAGGCATCCCCAGCGGTAAAAAATTGTATAACCATATACCGCCACTTATAACCAATACAATAACCCCGGCATAAAGGATCGTCTTGATGCCCTTTTTGGATTTGGTTTTTTCTTTTTTTTTCATATCCCACTCCCATTTAGGGTGATATTTTTTTTTAACGCCGTTACCCTGAAGTATAATACATTTTGGCGGCTTTATTCTCAAGCCTTTGCAATAACAGACTCCGGGAGCTTCCGGCTGAGGATGTCTACGGTTTCTTCTACCATGTCTTCAAGAATGCGGGCCGCCGGCTTGATTTCTTTAATAAGGCCCGAGACCTGACCGGCGAACGGGCCGATATACTCCCTTTCGTCGGCTTTGGTGAACATCCCCACCATAGCCGAAGCAAACAGCACCTGAGTCGGAAACCCAAGTGGCTCTAACCCGGAATTTTCCCAAAGATCATGAAAATGATTGTAGGTAGCCCGGGATGTTTTTCCGGTGTACAGATAGCTCCTCCGGGTATCTTCATCAGTAGCCTTAAGAATCGCATCTTTCTGGACATCCAGTGCCCCCCCCTCAACAGAAGCTAAAAATCGGGTGCCGACCCAAACCCCGATACAACCGACGGCAAGTGCAGCTGCTATGCCCCGCCCATCACCTATACCCCCGGCCGCCAACACCGGTGTAGGAAATGCCGCGTCTATGGCCTGAGGCCAGAGGGCCACGGATCCGATCCGCCCTGTGTGACCACCGCCTTCATGTCCCTGGGCAACAACCAGATCGGCTCCGGATTTCGCAATTTTTCCTGCGTTTCTCGTGTTACCGGAAATTCCCAGGACTTTAACACCGGCGGCATGGGCATCCGGAACCATAAAACCGGGGTTTCCCAGCCCTGCACAGAATAAGGGAATCTTTTCCTCTATACATACCCTTACGGCTGCATGAGGCCGCATGGCGGTGGAACCGAGTTTAAAGCTCCCTTCACTATCCGGTAGTCCCATTTCTTCTTTTATCTTCATTATCCAGTCATAATGGGCCTTAGGGAGAGTTTTAAGCACTTCAGTTAGGGAAATTTCCTGTGGTCCTTTAAATTCCTGGTCTCCGGCACTAACCGTCTGGCTGGGAAGTAAAAGATCCACACCATACGGTTTATCCGTTAATTTTTTAATTTCCAGAATGGCATCTCGCATCTCATCCACAGTATAACCGGCGGCCCCTAAAACACCAAGTCCTCCGGCTTCAGATACTGCCACAACCAGTTCAACGGTTGCCCCGGTCTTTTCTCCCACCAGGCTGGGCCCCATACCCGCACTTAATATCGGATATTCAATCCCCAGCATATCGCATAATTTGGTTCGTAATATCGGTCTGGCCATGGCAATCTCCTCCAATCTGAAATCTGAAATTTCTTTTTATCGCCCCTTAAAGCTCGGTTTACGCTTCTCACCGAAAGCGGTAACGCCTTCCATAAAATCATCCGAATCACAGAGAATCAGCTGGCAATATCGTTCAAATTCAAGTTGTTCATCTAATCTGTTTCTATCGGATTCGCTGAAAGCTCTTTTGATATAACCGTAAGCTTTCGTGGGGCCCTTTGCCAGTTTTTCTGCGATGGTCATTACTTCATCCATCAGCACCTCGTCGCCTACGCATTTCCATATCAAACCCCATTCAGCTGCTTTTTCGGCAGGCAGCCGTTCACCAAGAAAAGCGAGCCCTAAAGAACGGGCGCGACCGATTAATCGTGGAAGAAACCAGGTGCTGCCCATGTCGGGCACTATTCCCAGTTTAGGGCCAAAGGGTAATATGAAATTTGCCGACTGCGCAGCAACAACAATGTCAGCGGCAAGCGCAAGCCCTATCCCCCCACCGGCCACGACGCCATTCACTGCCGAAATTACCGGCTTTTCTAATCGATCAATATCATTAATGAGTGGATTAAAATATATTTTCATAAGCTCCGAAATCATCTCACCAACCGATAAGTCCGGGTACATTTCATCTTTACTCCCACGATCCATACCCATCAGGTCAGCACCGGCGCAGAATCCTTTGCCCGCCCCTGTGATGATCAACACGTGAATCTTGGGATCTTCGGCCACACGCTTAAATACAGCCCGGGTGTCCTTCATGAGCGGAACGCTGAGACTATTCAGGGCTTCAGGCCGGTTTAGCGTCAGCACGGCAATTCCATCATGGCTTTCAAACAGGATATTTTCATAACGCATTGTCCTTACCTCTTTTTATGCCTAAAAAATGACACTATTTAATATCGACATGATAGCTTTGCAACGACTTCACCTTTCCATGGCCTTGTTTAAAGGACCGGATGCCTTTGGCGCCGGCTATGGCAGCAGCTAAAGTCGTGATATACGGCACTTTGTACTTAATCGCAGCTTTTCGGATATACGAATCATCATTTATACTCAGCTTGCCGCTGGGTGTATTGATAACAAGTTGTATCTCCTTGTTTTTAATACTGTCTACAATATTGGGACGTCCCTGATGCATCTTTAAGATGGATTCTGAAGGAATTCCGTTTACCGTCAAAAACTGGTGCGTCCCCCGGGTTGCTTTAATGTTAAATCCCAGGCCATTAAACTGTTTTGCTACCTCTAAGACCGCCGGCCGATCTTTCTCAGACACCGTTATAAGCACGGTGCCTTCAGCGGGAAGTGTCTGTTGGGCGGCCTCCTGGGCTTTGTAAAAGGCCAACCCGAAGTTATTTGCAAGTCCAAGCACTTCTCCGGTTGATCTCATTTCCGGGCCAAGAATCGGGTCCACTTCCGGAAACATATTGAATGGAAAAACCGATTCCTTTACCCCGAAGTGAGGGATCGTTTTTGGCTTGATATCCAGATCAGATATTTTTTTACCCAACATTAACTGGGTTGCGATTCGGGCCATGGGGATATTGCAGACCTTTGAAACCAATGGTACCGTTCGGGAAGCCCGGGGATTCGCCTCTAAAATATAAACCATATCATCTGCGATGGCATATTGGATATTCATTAGACCGACCACGTTGAGCGCGATGGCAATTTTTTTAGTATACTCATAAATCGTATCAAGATGCTTAGCCGGAATGCTGATCGGCGGCAGGACACATGCCGAGTCTCCCGAGTGAATGCCGGCCAGTTCGATATGCTCCATAATGGCAGGAACAAATGCATCGTTGCCATCAGAAATCGCATCCGATTCCGCCTCAATGGCGTTTTCTAGAAACTTATCGATAAGAATCGGACGATCAGGAGAAACATCTACGGCGACAGCGACATAGTATCTTAACATCTCTTCATCATGAATGACTTCCATGCCACGGCCTCCAAGAACATAGGAAGGCCTCACCATAAGGGGGTAGCCTATTCTGTCGGCTACTTTGAGCGCCTCTTCTAAAGTGCTTGCCATTCCTGATTCCGGCTGTGGTATTCCCAGTTTTCGCATCATGTGGCGAAAGCGGTCCCGGTCTTCCGCCAGATCGATCATATCCGGGGAAGTTCCAATAATATTAACCCCTAGCCCGGCCAATTCGTTTGCGATATTTAGTGGCGTTTGACCACCAAATTGTACGATCACTCCTTCGGGCTTCTCCTTTTCATAAATGCTTAAGACGTCCTCAACGGTAAGGGGCTCAAAGTACAGCTTATCGGACGTATCATAATCCGTGGACACCGTTTCCGGGTTGCAGTTCACCATAATTGACTCGAGCCCTTCATCTCTTATGGCAAAAGCGGCATGCACGCAGCAATAGTCAAACTCGATCCCCTGCCCGATACGATTGGGACCGCTGCCCAACACCATTATTTTCCGGTTTTTGCTAACTGTCACTTTGTCAGGCGCGTTGTAAGTGGAATAATAATAGGCGGCATCTTCCACACCGCTAACCGGAACAGGCTCCCATGCCTCCACAATATCCAGTGCCGCACGGGTTCTTCTAATATCTTTTTCCGGTAGTTGTAATATTTGAGAAAGATATCTGTCAGAGAAACCGTCTTGTTTGGCTTGCTTTAGCAGGGAATCCGGTAATTGTTTTCCCGCATATAAAAGTAGCTTTTCCTCCAAATCAACCAATTCTTTCATCTGTTCAATGAACCAGGGTTTAATATAGGTGGTCTCATAAAGCACTTCGATGTCCGCACCTTTTCGCAGCGCTTCGTACATGATGAACTGTCTTTCACTTGAAGGCTCGGCCAAAAGATCCATCAGTTGATCTAACGATTTTCGGTTAAAGTCCTTGACAAAACCGAGCCCGTAACGACCATTTTCCAGAGATCGAATGGATTTCTGAAATGCCTCTTTGTACGTTTTTCCGATGCTCATGACCTCGCCAACGGCCCGCATTTGAGTTCCCAATCGATCTTCTGAACCTTCAAATTTTTCAAATCCCCAGCGGGCGAACTTGACGACCACGTAATCTCCCCATGGGGTGTATTTATCTAGAGTGCCTTTCCGCCAGTAAGGAATTTCATCCAATGTCATTCCCCCGGCCAGCATTGAAGAGATAAGGGCAATTGGAAATCCCGTCGCCTTGGAAGCCAAAGCCGAAGATCTTGAAGTTCTGGGATTGATTTCGATGACGACGACTCTACCGCTTTTGGGGTCGTGGGCAAATTGGATATTGGTACCGCCAATAACTTGTATGGCCTCAACGATATCATAGGAATATTTTTGAAGCCGATTCTGAAGTGCCGGGTCGATGGTCAACATCGGTGCAGTGCAAAAGGAATCGCCTGTGTGAACCCCCATTGCATCCACATTCTCAATAAAGCAGACGGTTATCATTTGATTTTTCGCATCCCGTACCACTTCCAGTTCCAACTCTTCCCATCCAATGACCGATTCTTCAACCAATATTTGACCCACAAAACTTGCTGAAAGCCCTCGGCTGGCTATTGTTTTCAGTTCTTCCACATTATAGACATGACCACCACCGGTACCTCCCATGGTGTAAGCAGGCCGGATGACAACCGGATAGCCGAGATCTTCCGCAACTCTTTCAGCTTCCTCAACAGTATAGGCCGGCTCGCTTTGGGGCATTTCAAGTCCCAGACGACCCATGGTTTCTTTAAAAATAATTCGGTCTTCACCGCGTTCAATGGCATCAATTTGAACCCCTATCACTCGAACCCCATATTTTTCAAGCACACCCGCTTTCGACAGTTCCGAGGTGAGATTAAGCCCACTTTGTCCCCCTAAATTCGGAAGAACGGCATCCGGTCGCTCCTTTTCAATAATCTGTGTTAAGGATGACAGGTTGAGGGGCTCGATATAGGTCACATCGGCCATTCCCGGATCTGTCATGATCGTAGCCGGATTTGAATTTACCAATACGATCTCATATCCTAAACTCTTGAGTGCTTTGCAGGCTTGTGTTCCGGAATAATCGAACTCGCATGCCTGCCCAATCACAATAGGACCGGATCCAATTATCAGTACCTTTTTAATATCGTCACGCTTTGGCATAGACGGCTCCTTTATTATGTTTTTTTAATGCCCCGCCCGCTTGCTTCTGCGTGCAAGGCAGCCCCGAATGCGGAGACAATTTGAGGATGCTCCGGCCGATATAACCTAATCCCCAGTGCCATTTCGGTTCGCTTAATCAGTCCGATATCCAAAGCTCCGCCACCGACCATGGCGCACGGTTCCTCAAATTCCACACGGTCCGCCAGTGTTGAAATCTTAGTGGCCAGTGCCTGGTGTACACCGGCCAGTATATCTTCCTTCGGTGTCCCTTCCGCAACCCGGGACACGGCCTCGGATTCCCCGAATACGGCACAGCTTGTAGTAAACCCTATGGGACTATCTGATTTTAAAGAAAGCGCTCCCACCTCACTGAGGTCAATTTGAAGTACACGGGCAATGACTTGTAAAAAACGACCGCTTCCTGCAGCACATCGCTCGCTGACCACAAAATTAATAATCTTACCTTTTTCATTCACCCGGATCACTTTGGTAGCTTGTCCGCCGACCTCAATGACCGTTCTGACGTCAGGAAACAGCTGATGAGTCCCCTTTGCACAGCATTTTAAATCACTGATTTGTTCCCCGGCAAAATTTACTCTGGAGGAACCGCAACCGGTAGCGCTTATACGCGCAAATTCGGATAAAGACAGATTCCCGATCTTCAAAATCTCCGCTAAGACATTACCGGACGCGATGTTAAAATTCGAACCGGACGGGACCTTATGAAAAAAAGATATCTTGCCATTTTTAATAACCACCATTTTCGTTGTGACTGATCCCACATCAATCCCACCGTACCACGTCATATAAGCCTCCGAAAATCTGATCAAATAGTTACGTAAGCGTCGCTCCCTAAATTTGCTGTAAAGCGCTTGTTTTAAGGGGAGTGAGTGATTGACGGTCCGCCCCTTAATGTTTTGTTATTATGTTAGGGTGCAAAACTTGAACAAGCAATACGAGCGCTAATCCCGTAGCTTGCTGCGGGGAGCTTCAATAGTTACTTGAAAAAGCTGGTCGGGTCGAGTCGTCGATCTTTTGATATAAGGGGTTTGCCTTTCTGTATCGCCTTGTTCACACGCTCTCTCCCCAATAGCGCAGCACCAAGAGCACCTGTAATCAAGGGTTCTTCACAGACATAAACATGACGGCCGAGATGATCTTCAAGGGCTTTAACCATACCAATATTTTTTGCCACGCCACCGGTGAATACAACATCGCCTTCAATTTTGAGTTTTGATGCCATCCGAAAAGCCCTTCCTGCAATCGCGTCATGAAGACCGGCAAGTATATCTTCGATTTGGACACCGTCGGCGAGATTGGAAATCACTTCCTGCTCTGCAAAAATGGTGCATGTGTTGCTGATTTTTACACTGTTTTTGGATCGAAGGGACATCTCGCCCATTTGCCTTATGTCGATCCCGAGCGTCTCGGCAATGACCTCCAGAAACCTTCCCGTTCCGGCAGCGCATTTGTCATTCATCACAAAATCCGACACCCGGCCATTGGTGATTTTAATCCCTTTGGCATCCTGTCCACCGATATCAAGGATTGTGCGGACTGAGGGATACAGATGCATTACTCCCTTGCCATGGCAGGATATTTCGGTGATCTGCTTATCGGCAAAAGGAACATTAATTCTGCCGTAACCCGTGGCGACCACATAAGCAATATCTTTAAACTCAATCCCTGCCTGAACAAGTGCCTCTTCCATGACTTTATGGGCAAGCCGGCGATGTTCAGGTCCCGTTGGGCCGATGACCTGTGCCAGAATGCCATTATTAAAAATAATCACTTTGGTCATGGTGGAGCCGATATCAATTCCTGCAAAAAAAGATGGTTCCAACTTTTTTTCCCTTCAGTTCAATAGTAGGTAAAGCATCCGGGCTTAGAGGACCAGGCTTTGGTTTGCCCTTGGAAAGGATTTTTAGCGACAGCCGGCGTTGAAACACAGAATTCTGTAAGCTTGTCGGCCCTTTTCACGGTAAACCGATAATCCCGGAACCCCGAACCCTTGAATGGTTATATTAGGAATTTACAACATCAATTCCAGGAACGCCTCTACCCTGTTCTTCAGCGGCGCTTCTGCGCCATGGGTGTATTCATGCTCCAGATACATCGACGGAATTCCAATCCGATCAAGATATTTTTTTAACCCGGGGACTTCAAATCCATGCGTATCGCAATATTTAACAGATTGAAGTATGACGCCGTCGACATCCCACTCGCTGATATAATCCTTCAGATAGCTGAATCTTGTGTCAAAGTCCTCTTCGAACGATCCGGTCGTTTCCCGAAAGGTCCGCGGGCATTTTATTTCCTCTAAATACCTATGAGCGATACCGTCCAACGGATCGTCGGTAATTTGAACATCCGACCAGAAATGGCGTGTGCCCACACACATATCATCCATCACTACATGCGCATTCAGACTCTCCATCATATCGATGAGGCCTGTCTCGGTCAAAGGCGACCCCCAGACCAATAGGCGAACATCTTTTTCTCCAGGGCCGTCTTGGCGATTTTTTACTTCCGAAATGATTTCTTCCAGCATTCCGGAGCCTTCTTCCATTGGTATGCACATCAGGGCAACCACAATCTGCAGGGTTTCCGAGCCGGAAAGCAGTGGCGGATCTCCTTTACGAAGATCATAGAGATTTCGGATCAGCGCCCGCTGCCGGTTATGGATTCTAATCTCTTCCTTAAGACGATCCGGGTCCATTTTTTTGCCGGTATGCGCCTCAAGTGCCATTTGAAAAGTAATCAACTTTTCCTTGAACAAATCAATAGAATTCTCCCGAACAACATGCGGCAGATCAATGTAATGGTGAAAA
>JAUXEW010000044.1 GCA_030620375.1 Desulfobacteraceae bacterium
TAAGCTCGAACAAGAGGAAGTTGTTCGTCAAGTCAGGCGTTATGCGCCTATTTTCTCTGCTGGTAATCTCTAAATCCACACACATTGATCACGCTCTATCCTTTTGTTTCAAAAATCGCAAGCCCCAAGATCCTGTGGCCCAGCCTGATTTGAAAAATTTCAACCTTATGGGTCGTAGGATTGAATTAGTAAACTACCACCCGCATAGCGGGTGGTAGTTTACTTCTTGTTAATATCCTCGGTCTAATTTTTCCCAGAACTTATCCAGCCCAAAATCTTCTGCAATGATTTTAAAGCAATTGTATCCAGGACCGGCACTGGCACCGCCTCCTGGATGCATAAAGGGCCCGCAAAGGTAAAGATTTTCTATCTCTGTTCGATATTGCGCGGCCTCAGGAAAAGGCCGATTATGTCCCCTCTGACTAGCCTTAACCCCGCCATTGCAAAAATCACCTTCCATCAACCGCATTTCGTCTTCCTGATCCTGCGGCGTATAAAAATAGTCGTCTATGATATTGTCCTTGGTCATGTTTGGTGCAAATCTTTCAAAATTTTTTAGGAAATTATCGTTCCACGTTGCACGAATCTCTTCCCATTTTTCCCGGCTTTGAGAACTTGCTTTGGGCAGAAAAATCCAACCTGTCAAGCTGTGTTTTCCGGGAGGTGCATACGTCGGGTCCCACAGGCTGTTTACCCAGATTCCCTCACCGTATGTTTTCGGAATTTTCCCGCTATGGGCATCATGACAATATTCATACAGTTCAGCAGCCGAATCAAATCCGACAATCGTATAAAATGCTTTATTGATATCCGGATTCCACCTTGCACTTTTAAAGTCCGGCGCCTCGTGTAATGCCATTGCTGTTGAACCCAAAACACAGCTCGGGCCGATTTCAAAATCCTTCACCCGTTTGACCCATAACGGACTTAAATTTTCCTCCCCCACCATTCTTAGCATGGTCCCTTCTATTTCCGCATTTGAGGCCACCAGTTTGGCATAGACTTTCGTACCGTCTTTTAACTGAACGCCGACGGCTTTCTTGCCTTCTAAAAGTACCTTGACCACCTCATTGCTTTCAAAAAACTCCATTCCTTCATTGACACCCGCCATTTCCATGGCATGGGCCAGTGTATGAGTTCCCCCCACCATTAATTGCCAATTGAAATAAAATAAACCGATGGCGGCAAACAATCCCGCCCCTGAGCCGTCGATATCCAGACCGGCCCCCCATTCCACGCCTAACCGATAAAACATGGCTCTCATTTCATCGCTTTCAAACAGATAATCAATTGTATCCTTAGTTGTCATTTTTGAAATACGTGTTGGAAGTCCTATCTGCTGCAATAACATAATACCCCCTTGATTATCCGGCTCAGGATCTTCGGGCGTGGGTATTGGAGGCGGATTATACCAGCCCTGAGCAAATATACTTTTAATCTCCTGTAGTTTCTTTAAAAGGTCTACAAGGGTTTCTGCGTCGTGTTTTGAATATTGGGCGACGGACTTATATGTTTTTTCATAACTTTCTTCTTTTTCCACACTGTAAATAATGAGCGGTGGTCGACCGTCGGAAAACGGTAAGCCGGCCTGGGCGGACGGATAGAGCGATCTGGCACCGAATTTCGGAAGATCAAAATCATACCAGATAGGCATCCATTCCAAAAATTCCATATATTGCGCGTGAAGATTATGCAGGAACCCGGGTGCCGTACATTCAGAAGTAAAGATCGCACTTCCTTCTTCATGTCTTCTTTCAAATATGGCCGTTTGCATACCCGCACGCTGCAAATATGCCCCCAGGGTAAGCCCCATGTGACCTCCGCCGATGATAATGGCATCATAGTCTTTTTTTTTGCTCATGGTTAACTCCTTTCATTTAACGCGTGAGTTGTTTGTTGTTAACAAATTAAGTTCTTCTCCAATTTAGTTGGGGAAGAGGGTCCATGGTTGTCTTTCTTCCATGTCCTTCCTGCTATATTAGAAGGAATAGACACAGCCGATCTTCTACTGCTCCTTAAAGAATTTGCTTTAATTTTAGGGTGCGAAACGTAAGTTATTAATTCTGAATCTTTCTTCATCATGCAGTCCCGTTTGCCCGAAGGCGTTTGGTCGTGTTTTCGTCTCCGTTTATCAAATACATGAGGGGGAGCGGCCGGTCAAACCCGTCTATGAAATTCGGCCGTGCCTGCCAGGGCGTGACCGAGAAAACGCTGGTCAGATCCATCCAGTACTGAAGGCGGGCGACCTTAAGGTTCCAGGTCATATGGAAGTGATTGGCAGGAGCATACTGCTTGTACTCGGTCATGGATGCATATTTGGGAACAACCCACGTATGCGGCCAGGTTACGTTGGAGCTGTTTGCAACAAAGTTGGCCAGCTTGGCCGGAAGATCTACGGTAATGGCTTCATCCCAGACCAGACTGAACATGCCGGTAAGGCCGGAAAAAGTGAGTCTGCCTGCAATACCGCTGATACCGCCAGGTGAAATGAAGGAGACGCTGTTCCCGCCCCCTGCAAAATAATGAAGCTCCGCACCGGGCATGTGTATTTTTTTCATTATTTTTTCCATTGGATCACCGGGCTTTCCCGCCCAGTTCAGGCTGGCTGATCCTGAGTTGTCTCCATCCACAAAACCGCGCTGCGCCCAGATGTCATTTTTGGTGAATTTTACGTTGAGATTCTTTGCGGCTTTTTGTATTTCCCATGGTTCCCAGACTTTTCTGAAATCCATAAACAGCGGTGGGTTTCCAGCGGAAAGCCATGTCATAAAGAGCATGGTCAACAGACCCTGAGTGTCGGCTTCTGTCGCAAAAGGGACGACTTCTTTGGGACCGTTGTGATCAAATGAGGAGTTCATCAGGGATTCTGCCATGTCGCAAATAGGAAGTGGAATACCGCGGAGGTCGCTTCCCCATTCAAGCTGGTTCATGAATCCCCCGCCCACGGCATTGATTTCGGCCATAAGGTCCCTCATGATCAAATACACAGCCAGGGACTGGTCCAGTTTTTCAGAAGCCTTTTCCCCGGACAAGTCGATCCGTTTGCCTAAATGGCCTGTGAGCCAGGAGTGAAGCCCTTTCAGTTCCTTTTTACAGTAGGCCCCTTTGGTGAGCATGTCGGCCAACAGCTTCATGTCAAGACGTGTAATCTCCAGGCCGAAGGTGCGCCGGGTGGGAATGATATGGGAGAGGGCGGTTTCCATTCCCATGGAATCATGCCCGAATATCAAGACACGTCTCCCTTTAAGACCTGCAAACGTTAAGGCTGCATAGCACCAGTCAATAAGCGCCTTCACTGTTTCTTTAGAAGGTTTGGGTTTCATGCCCGTGTCCGGCCAGGAACCGATGTTCAGATGGGTCAGTTTCCCTGACTGGGCCAGTGCACCGTTCACGGCGTGGGCATACACCACGCCCGGTTTGGGAGCACTGTTTCCGCATGTGATATTGACCGGCATGTCCGGCGGCATGTGTGCGAGAAGACTCATCAAGGTAAGCTGGGGAAACGCCCATGTATCCGGCGCACACACAATCGCATCCACACCCGCATCCCTGAATTGCCCGGCAACAATGTCTGCCTCCTTTTCACCATCTATCAGGATAGGTGTCCACACAACGCGGACCGGCGTGCCGTCAGGCATTTTAACGTTTTTGACAATGATATCTGCCAGAGTTTCGATGATATTGCAGGTTCGGTTTCTCGACTCCTGATCAACCCTGGGATCACAGGGCGCACAAACCCCAAATATCACGGTTGACTGTTTGGCGTTATTTGAGGCTGGAAGCTTTCTGGCTTTTTTCATCCTGTCCTCCTTTTAACTGTTGAAAAATTGAAGCCTCCCCACAGCAAGCTACGGGGAATGTGCTCGCATTGCTTGTTCAAAAATTCGGTGATGTATACAATCTAAATCAAGACGATGGACGCCGGTTACATTTCAATTCCCTGTATATATCCAGTTTCTCTTTCCACATGCATGAATCCTGAGGCTCATAAAAAATCAGGTCAAAGCTGTTACGCATGATTTCCCGGATCTGATCCGGTCCGTTGACAATATCCAGGGCATTTGCTTGAACCAGGGCATTGCCAAGGGAGGTACACTGGGGTACTCCGGCGAATACCGTCAAATCACAGGCACTTGCTGTAAGCTGGCAAAGAAGTGTATTGGCGGTACCGCCGCCAACCATGAACAGGGATTCAATAGAACTGCCGCTTATGCCACGCATCATGTCCATACGAAAAGCATACTCCAGTGCGAGACTTTCCAGCACGCACCGAACAAGTTCTCCCCTTGAATCAATGGCGGGCTGGCTATGGATAAGGAACAAGTCCCTCAATGCGTTTTCCATATCCGGAGGCGACAACAGAGATTCGTCCGCAACATCCAGCATCGGCCCGGATTTCACTTCCGCAGCTTCCCGGGTCATGCGGTCGTAGTTCCAGGCATCCGCGGGAGTGTCCCATTTGCGACAGAGTTCCTGAATCAGCCACAGGCCGATGATGTTACGGCACAGAAACCACCCGTCTAGTGAGTATTCATTACTGAACCCTTTTTCAAAAAAATTCTTTGAGGTGACCGGCTCTCTGCGAAGCATGCCGAGAATACTCCATGTTCCTGAACTTAAAAATGCCCAGTTTTCGCCTGAAGCGGGAATGGCGGCAGCCACGGCAGCGGTGTCGTGCCCGCAGGTAGCAATAACCGGCACATCTCCAAGATTCGTCTGGGCTTTAATCTCAGGTGAAATGGGGCCGAGCACGGTACCGGGTTCCACGAGTTTCTGAAAAATATCCGGAAGGCCGAATTTCCGGATAACGTCGGAACACCACTGTCCGTTTGTCGCCAGCAGGTTGGATGTGCTCACAATTGAGCGTTCAGAAACCTTGATCCCGGTTAGAAAGAAGTTAAACAGGTCCGGCATATGCAAAAATGAACCGGCAATGTTTAATAAAGAAGGATTATCTCTCTGTATGGCGAGTAGTTGAAACAGGGAGCTGATGGTCCATGGTTCACATGCGGTGAGTGAGAATATTTCTTCACGCGACATGATCGGGTCCGAATATTTGTGGATATCTTCAGTACGGGTATCCCGGTAGTGAACCGGATTTGAAAGAAGGTGGTTATCCGGGTCGAGCAAACCAAAGTCAACTCCCCAGGTGTCGATTCCTATCCCGTCCAGGCGGATAGCCCTATCTGTGCACATTTTGAGCGCATACAGTATCTCGGCAAAAAGAAAAGGGAAGTCCCAGAAAAGGGTGCCGTTAAGTTTCACCGGACGGTTTTGAAACCGATGAATTTCTTTCAACTCAATTCGGTTTTCATCAAGGGTAACCAGCTCGGCCCGTCCGCTTTCCGCTCCCAGATCAACGGCCAGGAATCGATGAAATATACTCATTCCGGATTTTCCCCTTTTTTTATAAACGTTTGATAAGAAAAAAAATTAATAGAGTGTTTGGTAATTAGGTGAGTCGGAGAAGAACCTGAAAGTATTGCACTCCATTTTTCTTAAGAAGCAAATATCCCTGTGGTCATCATACTTACAATTTCATCTGTAATTTTGTTAATGTCGTCTTTTTTATTCTTGGTTACATTCTTAACAAAATAATGATAAGCGATACGTAGAATCGCTCCGATGAGGAAATTAGCTGCAAGCTCAACATTCAAATCTTTTCTTAGAATATTAGTTTCTTTTCCATAGGTTATTTCATCTGTTATTTGGGCTATGATTTCTTCATCCAAACGATTGATGGTTTTAACAAGATTTTCCGGAAGTCCATATCCCATTCTGAGGATCAGGTTGCTCATTTCAGGGTCTTTTGCAAAATAGGACAAACTGTTTTTTATGCGTAAACTTAAATATTCTTTTGGTTCGAGTTTTAATAAATCAACACCTTCTATTTCAGCGGATATGGTATTTTTCCATTCATCATAGCCTGCTTCAAGGAGTGAAATAAAGATATCGTCTTTATTGCTGAAATATTGATAAATCGTACCGCGGGCAATGTTAGCACTTTTGACAATATCGGAAATTTGAGTATTGTAATATCCGTGTTTTGAGAATAATTTTTTTGAACAATCCAGTATCATCTGTTTTCGTTCTTCAGCTTTCATTATTCCAATGCTTCTCCGGGTAATTACATTTATCGGTTCTTCTCCAATTTAGTTGGAGAAGAGGGGCCAAGGACTCAAGGGTTTGTTTTCTTATGATACGCGGCAAGTATAAAATCAATTCTTTTCATCAGGAGAATGTTATGGGAAAAAAGTTGCTTTGATCACTAATGCAGATGCTTATGCCGGGCCTGATGCCCCAAAAGCCATGCGTATTCTTTTTGTCTGGAAAAATTGGCTTAAAAATTCAGGTCCAAAAACCGATAAAATTTTAGAACGATGAAAATATTTATTGATATATTGAAGCTGAACTGATATGTCAGTTCATAAATTAGGTTAAAATTCGCTCGAAAGTCAAGACATATTCTTTATTAAATTTTACTATCAATCCATAATCTCAGGAGTAAAAAATGACAAAAAACAGATATGATGCCATTGTAATCGGTGCGGGTCCCGGCGGGGCGCCTTGTGCCGCCCTTCTTGCCAAAAAAGGACTTAAAACCCTATTGATCGAACAAAACAACAGGGCCGGCGGTAAGGCCATGACCGTTTCAAAAAAGGGTTTTCGATATGAATTATGGCCGGTTGCCGGTGGCCCCATGTACAACAGCAGATTTGAAGAAATTTTAAAGGAATTGGATCTTGAATCCGGATTGACGACACACGAACAACATGTTGCCTTATATTATCCGGATGCCCAGGGTGCATATCAACAGCTTGCCATGACCCGCCCGGAACCCGATGCTCCGCCGAATCCTGAATTCATGATGAACCAAATGAAATGGCTTGGAATAGATGAGGCGGGAATGATGGAGATCGCCAAGTTTGCTGTGGAAACCGGGGAACTGACCCCTTATGATATCGATCAGCTTGATAATGTTACGCTTCAGGAATATCTTGACAGGTACAACCTTCCACAATCTTTTTTCTCCCTGCTGGGAATGCAGAGCAATATCGTATATGTTGTTCCAATCGATCAACTGGCTGCGTCGGAATTTATCAAGACAAGCCGGGACATGACCCAGAATAGTGCCGGTTATTATTCAAAAGGGGGATATGGACGGTTATTTGAAAGATGTGTTGAAGTGTTTGAAAAATTAGGAGGCGAGGTTGTTTATCAGGCCCGGGCTGAAAAAATAATGGTTGAAGACGGTCAAATTACGGGTGTCAAGACCAACAAAGGTACATTCAGTTCGCCCATTGTAATCAGCAATGCCGGGATCCAGCCCACGGTGCTTAAACTGGTGGGAGAAGAGCACTTTGATAAGGGGTATGTCAATCGAATCAAGGATCTGGTTCCGTCCCTGGGGCTGATGGGAATTCGCTATTTTCTGAACAAACCCTTTTTTAAAGAAGGGTTTAACATGGCATTTTCCGACAACAGCTATTTAAACACGGAACGCAGCCTGAAGATCGGTGCCGGTGAATTTCCCGATGAATTTCTTATATTTAATACGATTCCCTCAAATTTCGATCCGGAGCTCGCGCCACCCGGAAAACAGTGTGTACTGACATCTACATTGTGTCCGGCAGACCCCGATATGGAAAACAATCAGGCGTTTTGGGATAAAATCGATGAGTCCATGGACCGGATCTGGCCGGGGTTTTCCGAGTGTGTTGAATTTAAGGAAAATTACAGCACCAAACATGTTTCAGACCTGACCCGGGATCAGGTGTTGCCCGGCATCGGGGGAGAGTGCATCGGATTGGGTCAAGTGGTGGGCCAATGCGGAAAGTATAAACCGTCGGCAACTGCGCCTGTTCGTGGCCTTTTTTATGTGGGGTGCGATGCCGGTGGTTATGGCTGCGGTACCCATCAGGCAGTTGACTCGGCATTCAATGTGGCGCAGATTGTTGAAATGTACCATCAACTGCATTAGACGCCTTGGAGTCAGAAGCAGATGCTAAACAACGAGTTTTTGTCGCCGCGAGAGCGGGTTGTCAAAAGTCTTAACCGCGACGTCCCGGACCGGATTCCCCTTGATATAAAGGCGGAACGGGAAATTTGGCGCAATTTGCAAAAGCACTTTAACAAGTCCCATAACGTTGAGGTGATGGACGCGCTTGGCATTGATTTTCGTCGCGTTTTTCCAAATTATGTCGGACCGGACATCAAAATATTTGATGACGGCTCCTTTATCGACATGTGGGGTGCGCATCGGAAATCTTTTAATTACGGGGCGGGATTCTATTACGAATATGCCGGTCACCCGTTGGCCGGCATAAAAAATCTTAAGGATCTTGAAAGTTTTTCCTGGCTGCAGCCCGACTGGTGGGATGTGGGCAATATCCCGGGTCAGATTGAAAAGATAAATGAAAAAAAGGAATATTGCCTTGTTTATGAGTGTGCCGGTATGTTCGAACTGGCATGGGGACTCAGGGGAATGGAGCTTTTTTTTCTGGACATGGCAACGCAACCGGAAATCTCATGGGAGATCATGAATCGACTGACCAATCAGTTCATTGAACTCACCCGCAGGGTATTGGAAGCAGCAAAAGGACAAATCGACATAGTTTATACCTGGGATGATCTGGGCACGCAAATGGGGCCGATTGTTTCTCCGAAAATGTGGGAGGAGCAGATTAAACCGCACCATATTCGTCTAAACAAGGTGATCAAAGAATATGGCGCGCGCGTAATGTACCACAGTTGCGGCAGTATTATAAATTTTATCGACGGTTTTATCGATATGGG
Source organism: Desulfobacteraceae bacterium (assembly GCA_030620375.1). GTDB lineage: Bacteria > Desulfobacterota > Desulfobacteria > Desulfobacterales > UBA5616 > JAUXEW01. The sequence continues at coordinate 8,797 of JAUXEW010000044.1, forward strand.
GGTTGATATTTTAAACCCGTTGCAGCCACGTCCGAAAGGCATGGACTTGAAATGGATTAAAACGACGTATGGTGACCGACTCTCTTTTCATGGCGCCATGGACATTCAACAAACATTGCCTTTCGGCACCCGGGAAGAAGTCCAAACTGAGGTGAGCGATCGCATACAAATACTGGGAAAGGGTGGTGGATATATTCTTGCTCCGGCTCATTCGATCCAGCCGGACACCCCGGTTGATAATATTATTACGATGTACGATACGGCTCGGAATACGTCTTTACCTGTTTAAAAGTGATTTTTTATTTGACCCGAAGAACATAAAACAAAGAGAGGCAAAAGCATGGCATCGGCATGGGGAATCACCATGCTTTCCGGTTATCCGACAGAGGAGAAAAAGCGAAGTGTCATATGAAGACGGATGGGCTGCAATGAATTTGGAAATGCCGGAGCGTGTTCCCAGGACGGAATATTCGGCCCACGAACATTGGGAACTGATCCATTCGGTGACAGGCATGGACATAGACAAGGACAGTTCCTGGGATGTTAAACAAAAAGCACATCAGGCCTTTGTAGGTCAGGGAGGATGGAATTATGATTTTTTCTGGTCTGTCTGGGTCTATACTCAATTCCTGGAAAAATGCCGGACGGATATGGGTCATGCCGAATATGCCGCGGATGGTTCCGACCTCCGCCAGGTAATCCTCTCGCCCTTTAAAGATCCCATAGAAGTACTGTCATTTGACCCCGTAGAAATATATGGTAATATTGATGAGGCCGACCTGACCCGTCAGTTTGAATGGCATTATCAATTTGTGCGCGACCAGAATCCCAATTGCGTTAACATGACCGGAATATACATCACGTTAATTTCCGGTTTAATCGAGATATTCGGCTGGGAGATGCTTCTTTTGGCCATGGGAACGGACCCGGTTGCCTTTGGGGATCTGACAAATCGGTATGCCCGGTGGATGCAACCCTTTTTTAATGCTCTGGGCAATGCGGATATCCCCGTTGTGATGGTACATGACGACATTGTGTGGAACCAGGGTCCTTTTGTTCGGCCTGGTTGGTATCGGGAATATGTCTTCCCTAATTATGATAAATACTTTAGGCCGTTAATTGAGAGTGGAAAAAAAATTATGTATACTTCCGATGGCAATTATACGGAATTCATCGATGATATTGCGGGGTGCGGTATACACGGATTTGTTATTGAACCTGCCACGGATATGAAATACATTGCAGAAAAATACGGGAAAACACATATATTTATCGGTAACGCAGACACACGCGTTCTGCTAAGTGGTGATAAATCCGAAATCCGTGCCGAAGTGCGACGATGCATGGATATCGGCAAGAGCTGCCCCGGTTTTTTTATGGCCGTCGGTAATCATATCCCGCCGAATACACCTGTAGAAAATGCGCTTTATTATAATGAGGTTTACCTGGAGCTTAGTCGCCGGTGAAATCAAAAAACTTTTTAATCTTCCCATCAGGATGATTCCATTGGCGAAATCATCAATACATGGGCCGGCTGATCGGGAATTTCGTCGGGCAATGAAATAAGCAGGTCTTCTCCCTTTTGCTGCCATTCCAGAACGCCGGATGTCCCCAAAAAAACAATCGTCGACTCCCGGGGTGCCTGAAAGTTTTTTATGATGATGTTTGCTTTTTTAGGTGTATCCATGAGTATGGTGTATAATCGGTCTCCTTTTTTAGTAAATCGGATGTCTATATCGCAATCGGTTTTACCTTCCGCCCTGATCCAGGGGCGGGACTCATAAATGGCATCTCCATTCACCTTTAGCCAGTCTCCCAGGGCAATCACCCGCTCAACCTGTACCTCCGGCAACGTTCCATCAGCCATCGGCCCGATATTTAAAAGAAGACTACCGTTCTTACTTACAATATCTACAAGCATTCTCACCAGTTCAGCGGCCGTAATGTAATGATCCGGTGTTTCGAACTGGTTGTACCCAAAGGACTTGCCCACTCCTCGGACACATTCCCATTTGTGTTTTGATATACTGGAAAGGGTAGTATACTCAGGCGTTGAATAATCGCTATGGGGAGGTCTTGGCGGTTTTATACCATTTTTCATGATCGCCTTTTTCATCATTCTTTCCAGGAACTTCCGAACAGGCCAAATCGTGTATAGCCATCGTCGTCTTTTAGGGATTTGTATCCAGCGGTCATTCACCAATCCATCGGGTATTTTATTGTAATAATAGGCAAACAGTTCATAAAGATTCGTTTCGGGCGGATAACCGATATCGTTCCATAAAATTGAGGGTTCGTATTTGTCGATCAGTTCCCGAAAGTGTTTGTTCACATAATCAATATATTCCTGTTCCACCGGGCCGTTTACAATAAAGCTGGATACATCGTTGATGGCTTTTTCGGTAAACGTCCAATCCAAAGCGCCGGAATAGTAAAAACCCATTCGCATGCCCCTTGATTTTACGGCCCGGGTCAGTTCTCCTACGACATCTCGATTCGCATGCCAGTTTTTCTTTCTGGGATTCGGGTAATTACTGGGCCATAAAAGAAATCCGTCGTGATGTTTTGTCACCAGCACCACATATCTGGCCCCAATGTTTTTAAAGGTATCTGCCCATGCTTCAGGGTCCCAGTTTTTGATGCTTTTATTGAAAACCGACGCAAAATTATCATAGGAATAATCCTTGCCGTATTTTTCCGTATGATATTTCTGAACCGGACTGTCCTTTATCCTCAAGGAATTTAAATACCATTCCGCATAGGGGTTGTTTTTATACTGTTCCTTCCAACCGTTCTCCCTGACGATTTCAACAATATCGCGTTTGTCTGTCGGGGCAAAGGCAGGAATGGAGGAAAGGCTCCAATGAATAAAAATGCCGAATTTGGCATCATCGTACCATTGGGGCACCACGTGCTTTCTTACGGATTCCAGGGTTGGCTCAAAAATTTGACGCTGGCCGTCGTTTATGGACATTTTTTCACCTCTTTTTTTTCTTTGCTAAGACGCTATGAGTAGCGGGATTCGCCACAGTTTAAACGGCTCGTCCATCGACACCTTCATGTCACCGGCAACAAGGCCATGTGAAGCGTCCATTTAGAGAAGAGATGGGAACCTATAATGCTGTTTTTGATAGTAAAAAAGAGGATATAGGGCTGAAAACGCCTACTTTTGGAATGTAATATATTGAATTTCAAGTAGTTAGCGTGGCCCGACCCCAGACCTCACAACGATAGGGTCAACTCAAAAAGAACTCGGAATAGACAGATGCTTCTCCATTACAGGAGATGATTCCTCTTTTTACCATATAGATAATAGACGCCAACACCGATCGTTCGGCAGCCGGATGCAGAATATCAGGCACATCGCGATATATATCGGATACCATTTCCGGTATCGTGTTTACTCCTTTCGCAAGTTGATCCAATATTTGTTGCTCACGCTCTTTTCGATGTGTAATAAATGATTCAACGAAGTTCTTTGTATCCTTGATACCGGGCCCATGGGCGGGCCAATATAGAATGTCATCTCTCCGCAGCAGCAAATCCAAGCTATTCATATAGTTTTCCATGTTTCCCGAAGGGGGCGAGATGACACTCGTTGACCATCCCATAATGTGATCCCCACTCAACAAGGTTTTTTCCTCCCGGAGTTGATAACACATATGGTTGGAAGCGTGCCCCGGCGTAAAAACACATTCAATCGACCATCCATTTCCCTCTATCACATCTCCTTTAACAATACTTATATCAGGGATAAAACCCGTAATTTCAAAGCGTTCTTGATTTGAAAGAATTCTTGCTTCCGCCGAATCTTGGCCCTGGTTCAAGTTGTGATCTTTTCGGTTATAATATCCGTACGTTTTCGCGCCGCAAGTCGTTTGTAACGCTTTATATGCCGGCCAATGATCGAAATGAGTGTGTGTAATCAAAATATGGGTTATGGTTTCCCCGGCCAGACCTTCCATAATCGCATCGATATGTTCCCGCAGGTTAGGGCCCGGGTCAATTAACGCTACTTCACCATTCCCCAGGATATACGTATTGGTTCCATAGAACGTAAAAAAATTTGGATTATTTGCCACAACCCTCCGAATCATTGGGCTCAGACGTTCAATCTTCCCATACTCAAAGTCAAAATCGCGGATAAATGGTATTTCAGCACTCATGCAGGTCTCCCTACTTTTTTAATGCTCGGTTGTTCGAAGATAACGCGTTAACCTATGTAGCGAGAGTGTCGAAGAGTTCTATTTTGGCACAGCTCACTATTACCACAGGGTTTACTGTCAGTAGACATCTACTGCCAGGCAAAATAAGGTTGTTCATAATGATCAACCCGTCTATCTCTACCTAATATTGCCACTTCCCTGAATTGATAAATCAACGCCGCCGTGGGAGCGGCAATGCTGCTATTACCAATAGGCATCAGCAAAACAGGATGATCACTATCGGGTATTTTTTGGAGTATGGGCGCATCTTGGCGCATGAATTCAGCCAACGGAATACGATGAATCGACGCGACTTCTTCAGGATTAGCTGTCAGTGTAGTATCGGTACCTCCCCATACCACCACCGGCGTAATGGTGAATCCTGATCTGGTGCTATAGTCATCCAAACGCCCAATAATTCGTTCCACGCCAAGCTTTAATCCGACTTCTTCCTCAAGCTCCCTTAAAGCCGTTTTTTCCGGACTTTCTCCTGTATCTATACGGCCTCCAGGTAATGCCCATTGATCCGCGTGTTTTCTGAGCGTTGAAGCTCTTCTTGTAAGGATTATAGCGGCATGTCCAGTCCATGCTTCATAAAACGGAATATCATAAATACCTGGATCATACTGAATATCGACAATCGTAATGGCTACCGCAGCCTGTTTGAAGCCCTCTTTGTCATGAGTTCGTATAGCGAACCGTTTCAAATTAGCGCTGATATGTTGTAATAGATCGTCGTTACAAATGATATTATTCATTTTTCAGGTCTTTATCCTTCATTAGACTTGCCAATTATTTGGTAAACTACCACCCGCATAGCGGGTGGCTTTCTTTTCCCGCAAAGCGGAAAAAAAGGGGGCACGCCAGTGCCTCAAAGTTTCAGTTTTATCCCGGTGCGATGCACCGGGGTTTTTTTTAAACTAATAAAATTAATTCCCTACTGTCAAGAGCAGGACACTTTAGGCGGTCTTCTATCATTGCCCTTATCATGGATTAGTTACAACCACAACATATTGATATTTCGGAATTGAACACAAGTGCTGATCTGCCTTGGTCTACCTTGCCAATATCTGGGAAAAATTCCGTACGAATTGAAACACTATACTGCATTCGGCCACTGAAAATTCGTATACGCATACTCGGCATAGAATCTTCTCACTTCCGGCACTAACACGAACAGGACGATTAAAAATCCGTTAACCGCCGTGATGTACTGGATTGGCCACTTAAAACCAATCAGCAATCCTTGGACGATTAGCCAAATGGCCAGCGTCACGCCTATCCCAAGCGTTCCGGTCCAGGCCCGGTGATGGCCGCTCCAGCGGGATAATGTCTCGGCCCAACTCCAGTTGGGGCGGTCCAGAAGGCCGTAGGTTAAAACCAGAGGCGCCAGTCCCATCACTATGAGCAGGAATAAGCCGGGCAGGGTGTAATCAGGCACGGGCAAGAGAGGCAATACTTCGGTCAGTTGCAGCGAGCCGCCCGTGGGGTCAGTCAGCATGGCAATGCCACCGTACAAGCCTCCCAGCCCAAGGAAAAGAAGCAAGAAAAGGAGTGGCCAGAGTGTCAAGGGACGTTGCATGTTTTTTTGTTTTTCTTCCTTAGTCACAAATATGTGGGTCTAACTTCACAGTTAAGAAAATCTGTTGTGTCTATTCCTTCTAATATAGCAGAAAGCGAAAGGATGTTAAAGGCGCTGATAACGTCTTTAGAAAACAAACCCTTGAACAAGCAATGCGAGCGCTAACCCCGTAGTTTGCTGCGGGGAGGCTTCAATAATGCTGTAAATTTTGACTTTTTACGATGCCGTCATCCTTAAATAGTCA
>JAUXEW010000099.1 GCA_030620375.1 Desulfobacteraceae bacterium
AGGCTATGCCGGAATATTTCGATAAAGAATTCAGGGGTCAGAATCCAGAATTCAGAATAAGGTTCAGGCAGGTGACAGGCATATCCTTATAGGATTTTAAAATCAATATCATTTTATTGACACACTATTGCCTTTTATGTATAAATCATTGACAAAATAGGAAATTTATCCAATTGAAGCTCATATCAGCAAACTGCAGGGAATCTTTCGCCTAAAAGAATTTAAACCTGTTTCAGACTCTCGCGTATCCGCTACAGCAAGATAAGGGGACGCGCTGCGGTTCAAGGAGGGAAGTTTAATGACGGACTTGATCTTACGAAAAGACGATAACGGGTTGTGTACACTGGCGCTTAATCGGCCGGAAAAACTAAACGCTTTGAATGTAAAAATATTTATTGAGCTTCGTTCCCATGTAGATGACCTGGAACAGAAGTTTGATGCCATCGGATGCGTTGTTCTCAAAGGAAGCGGGCGGTGCTTTTCCGCGGGCCACGACCTGAAAGACATTGGGGCTGGGGAACATCCCCCGTATGAGAACTATCAAGCGGAAACAATCGAACATCTGTGCAATCTCCCCCAAACTGTTATTTCAGCCGTTCATGGACACTGCTATACCGGTGCCCTTGAACTGGCCCTGGCGGGGGATATTATCATCGCAGCGCAGTCGGCACGCTTTGCCGATACCCATGCAAAATGGGCTTTAACACCGATTTGGGGTATGAGCCAGCGGTTGCCTCGCAGAGTCGGTTTGGCAAAGGCGAAGGAGATGATGCTCACGACGAAGACATACACCGCCGAAGAAGCGGTAACTATGGGACTTGCCAATATGTGTGTGCCGGATGACCGCTTTGAGGAAGCGGTCGAAGATCTGGCACGGTCGATCCTGGCAAATTCATGGTTCAGCAACCGGGCGAACAAAAGACTTCTTGAAAAAACCGATGGTATGACCCTGAAAGATGGCCTCCGTTATGAAATTGAAAATAACGAGGGCCAGGGTCCGGATGTGGTAGAGCGGATCAGCGCCTTTGGAAAGAAGAAATAGTTCTATCTGACTTTTTAAGTTCATTGGCATTAAATTTCTGAAGGGAGGAAAAACATGGCTTACAATGCGTTTGATCTATCGGGTAAGGTTGCCGTTATTACGGGTGGTAACAGCGGTATTGGTCTTGGAATGGCGGATGCTTTGGCAGCATCAGGGGCTGATGTATGTATCTGGGGAACGAAAGAAGACAAGAATGCTGCTGCTCTTAAGCAATTACAGGCTCACGGGGGACGCTGTTCGGCCTTGCGTTGTGATGTATCAAAGGAGGAACTGGTAGAAGATGCGTTTAATGAGACCCTGAAAACATTCGGCCGCGTTGATGCTTGTTTCGCCAATGCGGGTATAGGAGGCAGTGGAACAACCATTGAACAGACGTCTACTGATGAGTGGCGTCATATCCTGGGTGTAAACCTGGATGGTGCGTTTTTTACCCTTCGCGCGGCGGCCAGACACATGATGTCTCGGGAAGGTGGGGGATCATTGGTGGGAACGGCAAGTATTGCAGGCCTGGTCGGCACCCCTCGCTCTATCCATTATGCAGCGACCAAAGGCGGTTTAATTTCGATTATGAGATCTCTTTCGGTGGGAATGGCACGTTATCAAGTAAGGTCAAACGTTATTTTGCCAGGTTGGATCCATACACCCCTGGCCGGACCTATGCTGGATTTGCCTCTTATGCAAGAAAGAGTTCTACCGAGGATACCCATGCGTCGTTGGGGAGAGCCCGCTGATTTCGGAGCCATCGCGGTTTACCTGGCTAGCGATGCCAGTGCTTATCATACCGGGGACACTTTCATTATAGACGGTGGTTATTCATTATTTTAAAGCGATTGCTTCGCTCAATCAGGGTGTAACCGTAAACCCATAACCTGGCAAGGAGGTATTTTATGGAATTCGGATTTACTGAAGAGCAGGAGAAATTAAGAAAGGAGATCAGGGAGTTTTTTATGAACGAGCTTCCGGAAGATTATGAGCCGGGCTTCAATAACATGATGGGCGAGGAAGTGCAGGATTGGTGGATAAAATTTAAAGAAAAAGCCATAAAGAAAGGCTACTATGTTCCGGGTTGGCCGAAAGAATACGGAGGGTCAGGATTTACCGAAATAGAACAGAGCATTCTCGACGAAGAACAGGGGCGTTTCGGTGTTACGTGGCCGGATTTTTTAGGGCTTCATCTTGTCGGTCCCAGCCTTATGATGTTCGGTACTGAAGAACAAAAAAAAAGATGGGTACCGCCCATTGCCAGGGGTGAGACGGTTTGCTTTGAGGCATTCACTGAACCGGATGCCGGGTCCGACGAGGCCAACATCGGATGCCGGGCGGAAGAAGATGGAAATGACTTTGTTTTTAACGGTCAGAAACTGTTTATCAGTGGGTGGTATGAGCCCACATGGCTTTTTACCCTGGCAAGGACCCGAGATATCGTACCCAAGCATAGAGGGCTCAGCCTGTTTCTGCTGCCGGCGGATCTTCCGGGCATCTCATACCGACCGCTATCAACCATGGGCGGGGGAAGACAAAATTATGTGTTCTTTGATAATGTCAGGGTGCCGAAGGATAATTTGCTAGGCGAATTACATCGCGGTTTTTACCATGCCATGCAGGTATTTGAGTTTGAAAGGCGGATGACAGGTGATGCTGCGGGAGGAAAACGCTTATTGCAGGAACTGGTCCAGTTTTGCAAAGAGACAACATCAGGCGGAAAACCGCTAATGGAAAATCCGGAAATTCGTAAAACTTTGGCAAAACTGGCCATGGAAATCGAGGTTCAAAGACTGGCAGGATGGTATTCGGCCTGGCGATTTTCCGAAAGGGAGAGGGTAGGGCCGGCCCCATATGAATTAAGCAATTATTATGCGAAGAAGTATGGCGCTTCTCACGCCAAGGCAATGTTGGATATCCTTGGGCTTTATGGCCAGCTTGCCACAGGCTCCAAATGGGCGGCATTAGCGGGTAGAATAGAGAGGATGTGGAAGGTGACCCGCAGCCTGCATGCCGGAGGGACCTTTGAAGTGATAAAAATCGTCTTGGCCCGGAGAGGCTTAGGACTGCCCAGAATCCCGGGGAATATGATGAAAGCGATTGGCGAGGCGGTGATGAAAAAGGTATAATGCTCAGAAATTTAAATGTCTTTGAGCGAAGAGGAGATCAATACTATGGACTTTGAACTCAGTAAAGAACAGGCAATGTTAAAGAAAGAAGCCCGTAATTTTTTAGAAAAAGAATGCCCGGAGGAGTTGGTGAGAGAAATAGAAAAGGGCGACCAAGGCTATTCCCCTCAACTGTGGCGCAAAATAGCCGAGTTGGGATGGCTGGGAATCATTTTTCCTGAAAAATACGGCGGATTGGGAAGCAATATGCTTGACCTTATGTTTATCTATGAGGAGATGGGAAGGGCTATGTTCCCCAGTCCGCACCTGTCTACGGTAGTTTTAAGCGGACTGACCATTTTGTCAGCCGGCAGTGAGGCGCAAAAAACAGAACTGCTGACGCGGATATCCGATGGGGATTTAATATTGGCACTGGCCATTACCGAACCGGATGCCGCCTGGGGGGACAAAGCTTTGGATCCGGAAGGAATAACCGTCCAGGCAACTGCTGAAGCAGATGATTATGTTATCAATGGCGTCAAGTTATTTGTTCACGATGCCCTGATCGCCGATAAGATTTTGTGTGTAGCCAGAACCCAGGACGGTAAAAATGCAGCGGAAGGGATTACAATTTTTTTAGTAGATGCGGATGCAACGGGTATGCATCGAAACGTGTTGAAAACAATTTCAGGTGATAAACAGTGCGAGGTTGTTTTTAAAAATGTTCGCGTTTCGAAAGAAAATATTATTGGCCCCCTTCATGGTGGATGGCCGCATGTGGCCAAAGCGATACAACATGGCGCGGTATTGTTATGTGCCCAGATGGTAGGGGCTGGAGAAGAAATTCTACGGATAACCGTCGATTATGCAAAAACCAGGGTTCAGTTTGACGCGCCTATCGGCATCAATCAGTATGTTCAAGGCCACTGCACCGACGTGGTTTCAGACGTTGAGGGGTGCAAGTATATTACATGGCAGGCAGCTTGGAAGTTGAGCGAGAATATGCCCTCCGGCTACGAGGTGGCGGTTGCTAAAGCATGGACTAGTGAAGCCTTTGAGCGGGCCTGCCTGGCTGCTCATGCCGTCTTTGCCGGATATGGATACACCTCTAAAGATGGGGTTCTTCCCATGTATTCCAGGAGAGGCAAAATACAGCAGTTGTACCTTGGCAACAGCGATTATTGGCTGAAGAAAGTCGCTCAGCAGCTTGACACCTGGACTTTTGAACGGCCTGAAGGGAAAGCGCTTGGATTCTGGAAAACGTCGCCGGATGAAGAGATTCCGGCCTGGAAAGTATGGACCAATGAAGATGTTTTAGAAGTTTAAAGGGGTCCTGCCTTGAACCGGAGAGGCCGTCAAATAAAGAATAAGGGCATTGTATGACACTAAAATGCCCTTATTCTTTTCTGTTTAGAAGTGTGATTTACTCCGCAGTTACATTTACTGCGGACGGACCTTTTGTGCCCTCTTCAATGTCAAATGTGACGCGGTCGCCTTCGTTTAAAGATTTAAAACCATTCCCTTGGATCCCGGAAAAATGAACGAATATGTCCGGTCCGTCTTCTTGTTCGATAAAACCGAACCCCTTTTTATCATCAAACCATTTAACTATGCCATTTGCCAAAGCAGCTCCCCCCCTTTGCTATAAAAATTTGGTTCCAAACTTCAGGATGCCACTTTTAACGAATGGGCATTTCCCGTAGAACGAAACCGGCCCAAAAAAGAAACATTTCTACCAATGATAACCTGAATATAATACCGATTTTATATATTAAATCAAGTAATTTTTACATAATGATAAAAAAAGTAAAAACCGGCATCGTAATAACCATTTCGAAAATCAATCTCGTCCGGTAAGATCAAAATCCAATTTTCACAGGCATCTTACTCAGGGTCTTGAAAATTGGGTTCTCTTTTCTCGAAATTGGCCATTATGGCCTCAATTTGGTTAGGCGTGGCGATTAATGTGCTTTCAATTTTCTCTTCCCGCCTTAAACCTGTAGCTTCATCACCGTGCCAATTTTCTTGTAACAGTTGTTTCCCCGATCGAATGGCGTGGGGTGACTTGCTTGCGATTTCTTTTGCCAGTTTAAACGCTTCCGCTAAAGGGTCATCGCAGATGCGGGTGACCAGACCGATTTTTTCCGCCTCTCTACCGTCTACGATTCTCCCGGTAAATGTCAGCTCTTTAGCAACATCCAATCGGACGAGATCTCGAAGGCTTTGTGAAGCCGTCATATCCGGAATCAGCCCCCATTTAATTTCCATGACCGATAACCGGACATCCGGTTTTGCAAGGCGGATATCAGCACCAAGGGCAATCTGTAAACCGCCGCCAAATGCAACCCCGTGCAGGGCTACGATTACAGGGACCGGAACCTGTCGCCACACCCAGGCGGCATATTGCGCCATATTTGCCGGGCTGTTTTCGTTTGTTTGATAAAGTGAAAACGATTCATTTTCATTATCCGGACTTGCGGAATCCATTTTTTGAAAATTAGCAAAATCAAGGCCGGCACAGAATCCTTTTCCATTGCCGGACAACACCACCGCACGAACGGTATTCTCTTTCATCAGGCTTTCCCCGGCTTCAATGATCGCTTTAAACATGGGGATACTCAGCGAATTGTATTTTTCCGGACGGTTGAAACGAACATCCGCTACATGATCCTCAATCGATATGGTTACTAGATCGGCCATAAATTCCTCCTTTTTTAGTGTTCTCTATGTGTTGTTATAATTGGTCTAAATAGCGTTAGATTGTTAAATATACCCCAAAGAAATATTCGTCAATATGAGATTTCATACCCTAAACTCCCCGGTTCATCATGCGGATTCATCTGATCATAGAAAAATCCATATTGCTTCAATCTGAATTTAATCGTATGTTAACCAATCACAAACTATGTTTCTTGTGGATCATCTCCCGATTAGTTGGTGTTAATTAAGGCAAAATAAGTGGGTTATCTCCAATTGAGCAGGTGTGATCCCAGAGGGTACAAGGGGTCAAGGAGTCAAGGGTTCAAGTGACACACGAAGTGCGGTTCTTCAAGCCGTTAGGCGCAACCATCAGCGCTCAATGCTACAGAATTGCAAAGATTTAAAAGCCTGGCAAAAGTCATATGAACTCTGTTTAGAGACACATAGCATAACAGCAAAATTTCCAAAGGAAAAAGATACGGTCTAACTTCACACCCTCGAATCCTTGAATCCTTGGACCCTCTTCTCCAACTAAATTGGAGAAGAATGTTTCTTGTAATCATTAGAACCCTATATTTGAAGGAGGCGTTTATGAAAGCAACTGCTGTTAATACGGTTTTGGGCCCGATTTCTCCTGATGATCTCGGGATTACGTTAATGCACGAACACATCGTGTTTGGCTATCCGGGTTGGTATGGGGATAGCACTGTCGCGCCTTTCGACCGACAAGCCGCCCTGGAAGCCGGGTTGGATACCATGGAACAACTAAAGGCGTATAATGTGGCAACTTTTGTGGACGCGACTCCCAATGAGACTGGCCGGAATCCCGAACTATTAAGGGACGTGTCTGAGAAATCCGGCATCAATATTGTCTGCTCCACCGGATTTTATTACGAGGGGACGGGCGCGTCAGCTTATTTCAAATTCAGAAATATGGTGGGAGACGGCGAGGAGCAAATATATGAGATGTTCATGCGTGAAATCACAGACGGTATCGGGGATACCGGAATAAAGGCCGGGGCGATAAAACTGGCCAGTAGTAAGGATGTCATTACCGACTATGAACAAATGTTTTTTAAGGCGGCAGCCAAGGCTCAGAGAGAGACAGGCGCCCCCATTCTCACTCATACCCAAGATGCAAGTATGGGACCGGAACAGGCGCAATTATTGATTGATGAAGGGGCTGATCCCAACCGAATCATGATTGGCCACATGAGCGACAATACCGACATCCATTATCACATGGATGTATTGAGCAAGGGAGTTTTCGATGCCTTTGATCGGATGGGGATTCAAGGTATCGAAGGATGCCCCATGGACATCGAAAAATACGCGGTGATTTTAGGTTTAATCGGCATCGGCCATTTGGATAAGATTATTATTTCCCATGATTCCATCGCTTATTGGTTGGGGCGTCCAGTGCCGGACTTGCCTGAACCATTCGGACCGCTGATGGAAAATTGGAGTCCTCTCCATTTGTTTAAAAATATTATTCCGTTTTTAAAAAATGCCGGTGTGACGGATGAACAGGTTAACACCATCCTCGTTGACAATCCGAGACGCTTTTTCGGAGGCGAATCGGACGCCTGATTTGGCTGTTTATTTAAACATAAAAAACCTGGTCCTCTGGGCCAGGTCAGAGGCAGTTGGCTATACCGTAAATTCTAGTAATTGCCCGACATCGGACAGTATTTCCAGATTCATTACCCGATCAATAATTGTATTGGCTTTTGCCGGTGCGATCAACCCTTGGGTCAGACTCGAGAATTTTTCCACCAATTCTGTTTCGGTCAGCGGATTCTCCGGATCACCTTTGGGGTAATCAACCTCCCCGTTAACACGGTTGCCGCTGTTTGTGGTAATTTCCACCCGTGCCGGCCATTTTCGGGGATAATGCCGGCTTAATTCGTCATCATTTCGAACAAAGACCCGGCTCATCAGGTTTAAAATATCCGGATCACGTAAACGGCTTTCGTTAAAATCATCAGGATTCGCATGGCCGAACTTTATGGCAGTGGCTACACAAAACGGCAGGTTGAATTTGGCGCCAAAAGGGGTTTTTGGTTCAACATTCCCCAATAAATCGATGGCGGCCTGGTAAATCGAGACATTAACTCGCTCGATATCATCAATCCCAAAACGTGCCGACCCGGTTGCCTGTATGGCTGCTTCAATTGCTGAATGGGTATGACCGCAAGAAGCATAAAATTTAAGCGAATTGCGCTCAAACATAAATTGAGAGCCCAAATTCTCCACACACTTTTTTTCATTAAAATCCCGGGATGTGGCTTTGAAAAACCCTTTTTCTCCTTCTAATATTTTTTTTGCGCCGGTAAATCCTTTTTTCGCCAAAAGTGCCGACAACAGCCCGTTGAAGGCTGCTTTTCCGGGGTGTAATTGCTTGCTCATGCCATTTTCTTCAAGAAATTCCCACAATCCTGAAGCTTGGGTGCCGGCCGAGCCCAGCGCCCAGGCAAATTCGATTTTGTTGAGGCCCAGTATTTTGGAAGCGCCTGCTGCCGCTCCAAACGTTCCGCACGTGCCGGTGGTATGCCAATAGCGATAATGCGCGGGGCCGGCACCCATGGCTACGCGGATGCCTACCTCGTAACCTGCGGCAATTGCAACCAACAGGTTTTGTCCGGATACATGCTCGCGCTGTGCAATGGCAAATACGGCAGGCATAATGGCCGCCGCCGGGTGCAGAATAGACTCTCTATGGAGATCATCCATTTCTACCATGTGTGAGGCGGCTCCATTGGCAAGTGCGGCCCACAGACTCGATGTTTTGGTATGATTCGGAATAATGGTGGATTGGGGGTTTCCTCCCAGGCCGTTAATCAGATCGAGTATGATCTGAACCGGCTGGTGCGATTGACCGGCATAGGCCGAACCCAGCCAATCTAAGAAAAAGGTCTTTAGTTTATATATCTGATCTCCGGTCAATTGCGCATAGGAGAGGGTGTTGACGAAATCCGCAAATTTTTGGGAAATGGTTTTACGACTCATTATTTTCCTTTTTAATTACACTTAAAAAATTTCCCGTAGCTTGCTTTAGGATATTTTGATATGATATCATTTTGTTCGTCCCAATGAAATAGTAAAGAATCCTGGCCCAGAGGACCAGGTTTTTTATGTTAAAATAAACACAGATGGGAAATTTTTAAAATCTGTTAAGGGATTACCATAAATAATGGTCTCAAGTTTCGCACCCTAAAATTAAAGCAAATCCTTTA